>SKKY01000033.1 GCA_007123515.1 Clostridia bacterium | reverse complement strand
GACTACGATCTATCCATTCACTTATTTTTTTATCTTCCATCAAAATGTGCTCTGCAAGCCAATTTTTGATAAACAAGTTAAGCTTCACCAAATCGGCATTTGTCACATTCGTTTGATCGTAATTCGACATAAGAGTCGTCACCTGTTTTTTGAACTCATTATGTAATCTTTTATGCTTCTCATAATCCCCATACCCAACTTTTTGTTGGAGCTCTTCTTCATGATCAAAATGATGGACCACATAGTATTCTAAGAACTTGATCAGCTCATTATAGTATTCATGACCTTTTCCGTCTTTCATTAAATCATATAACGTTTCAAAATGTTCTATGATTTCTTTATGTTCTTTATCAATGTCTTCCACGCCTATTTCATAGTCGCTGCACCATGATAAGATCCTTGCTTCCCCTTCTATGCTTTTCTTTACCAATTTTATATTTTTCAGATCTTCAATATGGGTATGTATGCTTAACTTCTTAACAATTTCTTCATCATTAAATGGTTTTACGATAATCTCATCGACACCTTTAGAATAAAAGGTAGCCAAATCAGTCATATTGGTTTTTTCGCTTAAAAAAACAATCTTTACCGTATCTTCCTTGGCCTTAATGCAATCTAAAATCTGATCCATATCATTTCTGAATTGATCAATGTCAACGATGACTGCACTAAAACCATTGTGGGTATTATAGAATTTTTCAAAAGTTATCAACCCTTGATGATAGGTCTGAATGTCTTTGTATCCTATATCAAATAAAAGTTTCTCTAACCTGTTTTTCAAAATACTTGTTTGTTCAAGCAATAAGATTTTCGCCATCATCTCACCTGTCCTGTCATCATTTTATAACACATCGGTTTCGTCCATTTTTCTTGGCTTCATATAAGGCATCATCGGCCTTTTTAATATATTTATACATATCCTGAATGTCACTTTCCTCTGCGATGTATTGATTCTGTAATCCGCAGCTAATTGTCAGGTGAATATCAGAAGTCCCTTTACAAAAAAGATTGTTTTCAACAAGTTTCCTTAAGGTTTCCATTTTCTCATACAGTAGCTTTGAATCAATGTTATATACATACAATAAGAATTCCTCACCACCATATCGAACCGCCCAATCATCTTCAGATCGAATCGAAGATCTGATAATAGCCGCCAGTTCCACTAGAACCTGATCTCCCATGGTATGACCATACGTGTCATTTATGGCTTTAAAGTGGTCAATATCAACCATCACAATACTAATGGGTAATTGGTTGCTAAAGGCTCTGGTTAAATCATAAGGAAGTCTTTCTTCTAGAAATTTCCTATTATACAATTTAGTAAGGTTATCTGTAATCACCTCTTTGTTTAATGACTCTAATTTTTGGATAATCATGACTTCACTCATGGTTTCAAGCTTTTCAATAATGTACTCATCGGTAACGTCTCTGATTAGTTCTAGCACCCTATTATTTTTTGTTTCCGGCATGGCTGTTATCAGATAGACTCTTTGGTTAAGGTATTCAAATTTCATAGCGACCTTGTTTTCTTTTAAAGCCCTCATGGAAATGCAATTATTACAAACCTGATTATTACCCCATATTGCATAGCATTCTGAAGAACTTTCTATAAAATCATCTTCTGCAAAATCAAAATGTGTTTTTTCAACCGGATGAACATACCTTAACTCATGATAAAGTTTTAAAAGCAAATTCGTGTCCAGATCATTTTGCGTACGCTGAGTTTTCATAATTGTGCCTCCCTCCAATACTAAAATTATTTCACATTTACCGAAGTATGTTTATCATACACTTTTTCGTGAAAGATTGTTTGCATTTTTAGTATGCCGGGGCCAGGATATGGCGTATCAGATTTCGAAATGATTAACAGAATATAGCATGTACGTTATGTTGTACATATAGAGGTGTTACTATGACCAATACGAATGCTACAAATTTAAGGAAGAACCTATTTGAATATTTGAATTCTGCTATTGAGTTTAATGATATCGTAACCGTTAATACAAAAAAGGGTAACGCTGTTATTCTAAGTGAACAAGAATATAACGGACTGATCGAAACGCTCTACCTTACTTCTATTCCTGGAATGAAGGAACGTTTAGAAGAGGGTGTTGAAGCTACTCTCGAAGACTGTGTAGACTTTAAATGGTAACTTATAAAATTGTCATTTTAAAACAAGCTGAAAAAGATAAAGAAAAAATTAAACAGTATCCGGCACTAAAAGAAAATACAGATAAATTACTTTCTTTAATTCAAGTCCATCCTTTCCAAAACCTTCCACCCTACGAAATGCTAGTGGGAAATCAAAAAGGGTTATATTCAAGAAGGATTAACAGAAAGCATAGATTAGTATATAAAGTGCTTGAGAAAGAAAAATTAATTGTCATTGTAAGTATGTGATCGCATTACGAATTTTAACAATAACAATCCCCTTTAGTAGCTTTTTAAAAGCTTCCAAAGGGGATTGTTATTTTACAGCTTTTTATTAATTTAATGCTTATCCGGATAGGGTAATCTGATATCTATGTTTTCGATAAACTCTTCGTATAAATCTAAATCGAAAAGAAAATCATCTAATACACCAATTCTGTCTTTATTGTCTTCGCTGACACATTTTCTTTTACTCTTAATTTGTGTTACAAAAAAATCATAACCATCACCTTTTTGCCAAACTTTTCCCCTGGCAAAATCTTCGAGTTCTTCGAAAGTCATTTCTTCTTGTTTTTTTATCTTATTTTTCCCGCTGTCTTCTAGCGCCATATAATGAGCAAAGTAAATGCAATAATAGAGTCTTAGCCAGCCTTCTATTAGTTCACCTAATATAGCATACGCTAAACAAAGTTCTTCAGTGGTGGCTTCACCTTCTTTATTACTCCAGATTTCTAAGCATTCGGTTAACTGTAAATACCACTGAATATTTGGCAACAGTACTTCTTCACGACATTGTTCCGGTATCCAATTATGTGGCTTCTTCCAGAAATTTAATATATTTTTACTTCTTTTTCGAATATCATTAATTTCAAACATTGCTAAAATCCCACCTGTTCCAGTGGATATATTACACATTTCTTATTTATAATGCAATAAATTTTGTAAAATCAGGACTTTATAAGAGCAAATTACAATTTTGTAAATATTATAAATACAAAAAGTACCTCCGTTTCTACCACGGAGGTACTTACTAGTTTTTTTATATTTTTCTTTCAAGCTATAGAATCCGACAATCCAAAGCCTGACCCTTTCTTTATTCCCACTCAATGGTTCCGGGTGGCTTGGATGTGATGTCAAATACGACTCGATTTACGTCGTGCACTTCGTTTACGATTCTATTGGAGATTTTCTCTAAGAGATCGTAAGGCAATCTTGCCCAGTCTGCGGTCATGGCGTCGTCGCTGTTTACGGCTCTCAGTACGATTGGGTAAGCATAGGTTCTGCCATCTCCCATAACGCCTACTGAGCGAATGGCCGGAAGGACTGCAAAGGACTGCCATATTTCTTTATAAAGGCCGGCTTTTATGACCTCTTCCTTTATCACTGCATCGGCTTCTCTTAAGATCTCCAATCTTTCTTTGGTAATCTCACCAATGATTCGGATTGCAAGTCCCGGTCCGGGGAATGGCTGTCTGTGTACTAAGACATCCGGCAACCCTAGTTCTCTGGCTACTTTTCTTACCTCATCTTTAAACAGATGACGAAGGGGCTCTATTAGTTCAAAGTTCATATCGTCCGGAAGTCCGCCGACATTGTGGTGACTCTTAATCGTTTCGGCTGTATCGGTACCACTTTCGATCACGTCTGAGTAGAGGGTTCCCTGTACTAAGAAAGCGGCATCGTCAAACTTTTCGGCTTCTGCTTCAAAGACACGGATAAACTCGGTTCCAATGATCTTTCTTTTGGTTTCCGGATCGCTGACTCCTGTCAGCTTACTGATAAATCTGGTTTTTGCATCAACGAAATCCAGTTTAATACCAAAACCTTCTGCAAAGATCTCTTTGACCTCTTCTGACTCATTTTTTCTCATAAAGCCATGATCTACATAGATACACGTTAAATTATCACCAATGGCTCTGTGAACCAGTACGGCTGCTACTGAGGAATCAATCCCTCCGCTTAGCCCGCAAATTACTTTTTTATCACCAACGATCTCTTTAATTCTGGCAACTTCTTCTTCTATGAACGAACCCATGTCCCAGTCTTTTTTGCAGTCGCAGATATCCACCAGGAATTTTTCCAGCATGGCATTTCCATATTCTGTATGATTAACTTCCGGATGAAACTGCACGCCATAAAACCTTCTCCAGTCATCGGCAATCGCGGCAAATGGGGTGTGTGGTGTATGCGCAATGCTTGTAAAATGCTCCGGTGTCTCGGTAATGCAATCACCATGACTCATCCAGACAACCTGTCTTTCAGGCAGATCTTTGAATAAGCGATTGTTATGGTCAACCTTTACCTCGGCCTTCCCGTACTCTCTTTTATCGGTTCCCTGTACCACACCACCAAGCTGCAGATTCATAATCTGCATGCCGTAACAGATACCAAGAATCGGAACACCCAATTCATAAATCTGCGGGTCCGGCTTTGGAGCATTTTCTCCATAGACACTCGCCGGTCCTCCGGTAAAGATAATCCCCTTAGGGTTTAGCTCCTTAATTTTTTCAATCGGTGCATTAAAGGGCATCATTTCTGCATAAACCTTTAGTTCACGAACTCTTCTGGTAATCAGCTGATTATATTGTCCGCCAAAATCCAAAACCAGTATTTTATCAAGACTTTGCAATTCCAAACCACTTACCTCCTAATTGTTGTATTACATAATAATAGGTAAAAAATGATACCTGTGTCAATCACCAATCTACTTTAAAAATCCGGCTAAAATCTTCGCTTCTGCTTCTTCTTCATTTAACCCTAAGGACATCAGCTTAATCATCTGGTCTGAAGCGATTTTACCAATGGCTGCCTCATGGATTAACTGGGCGTCAACATGAAAGGCTGAGACTCTCGGAATGGCAACGACTTCTGCCTCATCCATAATGATAGAATCGCACTGAATATGACCACGGCAATCTTCATAGCCGGACATGTTCAGATCAAAGGTCTGTCTCGATTGTCCCCTTGCCACAGAACGCGAAATAATCTGGCAAGTGGAGTTTTTTCCTCTCATTTCCACATCGATGATCGACTCTGCCTCCTGCTTATCGTCTGTCAGCATCCGCTCCACGCTGATAATTTTAGCTCCGTCTTTTAATAGGACTTCCGTATCCCTTTTTGTAGCATCAACGCCTCTAATCTGTACGAGCTCTAATTCGGCAAGTCCATTTTCCTCAACGGTTAAAATCGTCTTTGGATTAAACACCTTTTTGCCCTGACCGCTGCCCTGGGCAAAATGCTTTTCCACATATTTCATTCTGGCATTTTTTTCCACCACAAACTCATGAATTCCGTCATGCTGTGATTTTTTATCCCCGCCGTTATGAATTCCGCAACCGGCAACGATCGTAACATCGGCATCTTCACCGATCGTAAAGTGATTATAGACTACCTCACTTAACCCTTCTTCTGTGATTAACACCGGAATATAGACCGTTTCATTTTTAGTCCCCGGCTTAATTTTTACATTAATTCCATTTTTTGCCTTGTTTCCTTCAATCGTAATGTTCGGACTTGAACTGCGCATGGAGCCGTCACCATTTCGTCTGATACTAAAGGCTCCGCCTTTGGGAACATCATGCATGTCTGCAACCATTTTAATTAGTTCTTTTTCTAAGTCAGATAACATCATTTGTCCCCCCAACACATTTCTCGCTTAGTTCACAGCTAAATTCTTTCTCGGCAAAATCTGATAGGATCTGATCCTTTGTGGTAACTTCTTTAATTTCACCTTCAGCAATCACCAGCACCTCTTCAGCAAGATTAATGATTCGTTCCTGATGAGAGATGATAATCAATGTGGTTTTGTACTTTTCGTGGACTTTTTTAAACGTTTCGACAAGCTTCTGAAAGCTCCACAGGTCAATCCCGGCTTCCGGCTCATCAAAGATAGCCACTTTTAAATCCCGGGCAATGATCGTTGCGATCTCAATTCTTTTTAACTCACCGCCGGATAAGCTGGCATCAATATTCCGGTCAAGGTAATCAATCGCACAAAGACCAACATCGTGTAAAAGATCGCAGGGATTCATGTCCCCGGTTCCGGATAAGGCCAAAAGATCACTGACGGTTAGCCCCTTAAATCTGGCTGGTGTCTGAAAGGCATACCCGATTCCGAGTCTCGCCCGTTCACTGATCGTCATGTCCGCAATGTCCTGACCATCGAGTAAAATTTGGCCGGATGTCGGCTTTTCAATACCCATCATTAACTTAGCCAGGGTTGATTTACCGCCTCCGTTCGGACCGGTAATCACATAAAATTTTCCTGGTTCAAACGCTATGCTCATATCTTTGATGATTTGTAGTTCGCCATTGTCACTTTCTACGGAAAATGACAGATTCTTAATGTTTAACAAAGAACCATCCTCCTTTATTTTCTATAGGTCTAGACCAGCATATAAATATAAAGGCCTGATACTAACAATAACCATATATAAACAGAAAGTTGTGCTTAAAAACATTTCTGAAGGTGTTTTGTCCGGTCACTTCTGAGAGACCACGTTAAATGGTACAAAGGGTGATCCCTCTTTGTTATATATATTTTTGTAATACTTTCTCTGTAAAAATCTCTACAATGGTCGGATCAAATTGGGTGCCCGAACCTTTTTTCAGCTCTGATACCGCAAACTCCACGGTCTGGGGATCCCGGTACGGTCTTCCGCTGGTCATGGCATCAAAAGCATCGGCAATGGCTAAAATTCTTGAAACCAAAGGAATATCAAGTCCTTTAATCCCTTTCGGATAGCCGGTTCCGTCCCAGCGTTCATGATGCGATAAAGTAAAGATGGCTAAATCAGACATCTCATTGGTTGAGCTTAAAATCCGGTAACCAATCTCAGGATGCTTTTTTATCTCCTCATACTCCTCTTTTGTCAGTTTCCCTTCTTTGTTTAAAATGTTCTCATCAATCCCTATTTTTCCGATATCATGCATCAGCCCGACAAGGTTTAAGACACTTAGCTGTTCCTTGTCAAATCCCATCGCTTCCCCGATGTCCATACAAATTTTACTGACACGCTCGGAATGCTGTCGTTCACGCTCATTTTTTTCATGCAGAGTGTTAATGATGATTTTAATCGTACTGCTAACCATGCTCGGTCCTTCAGAGAGTTTTCTTTTATACATATAGTTTTCGGCTTTGTTTAATGTATCATGAATTGATTCCTCTTTAGTATGTTTCGTATCCCAGCCAAAGGAGACTGACATATCAATGGAGTTAATATAGGTATCATAAATTACCTGACTGACCCGGTTTATAAAATCCCTGCCTACCTCTTCGTCAGATTCCGGCATAACAATGATAAATTCATCCCCGCCGGTTCTTGCTACAAAATCCTTTTCACCAAGATGATCTTTTAAAATTTCTGCGGTTTTTACCAATAATTTGTCTCCTAAAGCATGACCAAAAGCATCGTTAGCCAGTTTTAAACCGTTAAGATCCGCCATAACAATGGTTAGTGGTAAATTTTCCGGGGTGTCGATTTCTTTTAGTTTGTTCTCAAAGTATCTGCGGTTATAGACGCCCGTCAGTTGATCATGGTAGCTGATATACAGCGTTTCTCTTTCGGCTGCTTTTCTCTGTGAAATATCGGTATAACTGGCATATCCGCCGACAATTTTTCCATTTAATACAATTGGAACGCCTTTTAACTCAACTTCTTTTGGATTGCCGAATTTATCAAAGCGAACGGTTTCCACAGAATCAACTTTTTCCTGAAACAGATCTTCTGTAAAACTCTTAGCCTCATTAATCTTTTCTTCGGTCACAATCAAGGTATCAATATCAATGCCTTTTGTTTCCTCAAGCGTATATTGAAATAGCTTGGTAAACTTCTCATTAATATCCATAATTCGGTTTTGAATATCGACAATCGCTATTGCATCCGTTGAATTTTTAAATAATGCTTCAAAGTTAATTTTTTCTATTTTTATTTCTTCATTTTTTTCTTTTTCCATGGCAATTAAAGGCTCGGTGATCATTTTCCTCTGCAGAAACATAAAAGTAAGCAACGTTATAAGAAAAACAAGTAAAGAGGCAAGCATAAATGCCCGCAATGTATTGCTGGGTTCTAATAAGTAATCCGAGGGAACAAAGAAAAGCAAAGTCCAACCCTGATCATTTAGTGGCAAGGAAGACAGGTAACCGGACTCTCCGGCAATGATCATTTTTTCAAATGAAAAGGTATCCATATTTTGATTTTCATAAGGTGCTTCGCTAATTCCGGGATCGGAAGAGGCAATAAGAAAATCATTTTGATCCAGTAAAAATGATTTAGATCCGGAAATATTGGTATTTGTTGCTAGCATATCAGAGATCAGCAGAAGTGATAAGTCGGCAGACACCACACCGGTGATTTGCTCCTGCTGGTTATAGACCGGCATAGCAATACTGATAATCAAATCATCTTCTGTTACATTCAAAAAGGCGTCTGTAATGATCAGATTTTGCTTTTCCATGGCCATTCTATACCAGGGTCGCTCTCTTGCATCCATATCGGCAGGTGGCACAAAACCGCTGGCGTTAATCATCTGATTATCTGCAGACAAATAGTAAAGGGCATTCAATTCCGAATGTTCAGCCAGTGTGTCTTCAAGATACGAAAGAATCCGTTGCTGATTATCGACGATCCCAATAAATGTGGCGCTATTTTTTACTATGTTTTTTTTATCCGTCATCCACCAGGAAAACTCTGTGTGAATCTGTTCCATTGATGATTCTGCTTTTTCCTCATTAAGCTGCTGAAGCAGATTGCTTGAATAGACGTACTGAAAATAAAAAATCATGGCAACGACCACCATGATGACAATGATCAGTTTATGATACCTTTTAAGTATCTGAAGCATTATCTAGCCTCCACTTTAGATTATTCAAATATTATACTACATACCCATTTACCTGCAAAGAGAAAAGCCAGCCTTAATACAAAGTGCGCACATTTCATAAAGAAACATGCGCACCATTTTTATTCAAATTTCTTCTTTTTTGTTCTCCTGTCAAAATACCAGGCAATTCCTCCGGAGACAAAAAGCATTCCTCCGACAATCGGTATCTTTGGCAGTTGACTGACATCCGTTCCGATCACCCACTCAGCCCGATGTCCTAAACCATCATCAACAGCGATCTTATGGGCTTT
Source organism: Clostridia bacterium (assembly GCA_007123515.1). Lineage (GTDB taxonomy): Bacteria > Bacillota > Peptococcia > Peptococcales > SKKY01 > SKKY01. Next base: position 8,891 of record SKKY01000033.1, on the reverse strand, counting down.
ATCAATGCCCTTGTAGCTAAAGATGCCGTCCGAATCCAGCCTTCCGCGTTCAAGCTCATTGCCAAGAGTATCTAAGACAACCACCTCGGTTCTTCTTGAAAAGCCTCCGCCATCGTAGGAAACCTGGATTTTTTCATCTTCAAGAGGTTCAATAAACATTGCATGGGCCAAAGCCTGAATGCCGCTAAATGAGATAAGCAAACAGACAATACCAATAACCATTATGATTTTTTTGCTTTTCATCTTAATGACCTCCTCCGGTAATCCAGTTTGGCCTTGATTTCATAATCAGCTGAAGAGCTGAACCGGTGACAAATGCTTCAATGACAACCAAAGGTATGTGACCGATAATAATCAGATTCACTACTGATGCTGCCCCTTGGGCAAATAGGGGCTGACTGGTAACCAATACGGCCACTAAGAGAATCACACTCATAATGGTTGCTGTTGCACCGACAATCATTCCTTTTTTCATCGCATTGTCACCTTTAATTCTTTGATAGAGAGTATGCGAAAGTAAGGCCGGAATTGCAAGCATTAATGTATTGGCTCCTAATGTAGTCAGTCCGCCATGCTGAAACAATAACGCCTGAAAGAGCAGCCCTATAAAAATGGCTACTGGGGCCCTTTTACCAAGCATTACGCCTATCAGTCCGGCAATCAGCGGATGAATTGAGGAAGGGCCCACCGGAATGCTGATTAAGGATACCGCAAAAAAGGTACCGGTCATCAGACTGATTTTTGGAATTTCCTCTTCTTTAATTTTTCCGATCCCATAACCAACCAGCGCCGCTGTTCCGGCATAAGTTGCTGCTATCGTCGGTACATTTATCACTCCGTCAGCTAAATGCATCTCGTCATCTCCTGTTTATCCTGCTCTTTTCTACTATCCTTATATTTCTTTATAATTTCCATCTTCATCGAATTCTCTTTGATTTTCAGGGATCAGCTCTTCGCCTGCTTCATCGAAAATAACCAGATCAAATTCTTCCGGCATATGCTCCATAAAGATCATGTACCTTCCGTCTTCCTCAATCACAAAATTAAATTCTGTCGGGCCTTCATTTAAGATTAACGTGTAGCCATAGTCCGGCCATGCTGTAAATGTGCTTCCCTGAGATATTTCATCTTTATCACTTTCCATAATGTGATGACCGTGATGTTCTAAATCTTCAATCACACCATCCATCATAGCAAAAGCGATATCCATTGACGGATCACCACTAAACGCAAACTCCAACGTGTATGTACCTTCGGCTAAAACTAATTCTCCGCTCCACTCATAGGGAAGATCACCATGATCATGTCCATGATCATCGCCACCTGGCTGAGCAGATGGGGTTGCGCCACCGCAACCGAATAACAAAGAGAGACTAAACAACAGGGCAACAATTAAACTGATTTTTTTCTTCACTTCTTTTCCTCCTTGGAATTAATTTTTTTTAAAGAGTCGAAAGTTCCGCTCTTTATATACTTTAAAGCCTCGAATGTAGTTCTTGGCTTCTCTGTACGATCTTCAAAAATTTCCGCCAGAATGGGTCTTCTTAGTTTTGCTCGTTGCATCAATTCTTTGTTATTTAGAATATGCTCGGCACACCCGATCTCTAAAATTTTACCTTCGGCCATAATGACGACCTCATCGGCCCACCCATAAACCATATCAATATCATGGGTACTAAAAATTAATGATTTTCCTTCGTTGATCCACTCATCTAATACAGATTTAAATTGTTCTTCCGCATAGGTATCAAGGCCGGAAAATGGTTCATCGCAAACAATCAGGTCCGGGTTCATCGCTAACACACCGGCAATCGCCGTTCTCTTTTTTTGACCAAGACTTAGCTGATAAGGCGGCTTTTCTTTAAGTTCCATGATCCCCACTTTAGTCATGGCTGTCTCGGCCGCTTTGGTAGCCTCTTCTTCAGAAAAGCGATAATTTCTCGGACCAAAGGCCACATCTCTAGCCACTGTGGTGGCAAAAAGCTGATGGTCAGGATAATCAAACAAAAATCCGACTTTTTTTCTGACGTTTTCCAGATTATTTTTGGTCACCGGTTCGTCAAGAACAATGATCTCTCCCTTTTGAGGAAGAAATGTACCGTTTAAATGATAGAGCAACGTTGATTTTCCACTGCCGTTAATGCCTAAAATCGCGGTTCTTTTTCCGCGGGCCATCTTAACGGAAATGCTATGTAATCCTGTTGTGCCATCCGGATATTGATAACTTAACTCTTTAATCGTCACTGCCATATTCTACACACTTCTTTCTGCTATATGTAAGCCAATAAAAATTATGATAATTAATACGCCGATAATAACTTCAAGCGGCTTGGGTGCCTGTCTTTTTTCCGTAGGAATAAAACCCGTGAAACCTCTGGATTTCATCGCCTGGTAAACTTTTTCAGAATGATCCATCGCTTTTAGGAAAAAGCCACCAATCCATTCGCCAAAGACAGATAAAGATTCTTTAAACGCTACCTTATGAAATCCTCTCGATTTTAAAGCCCTGTGCCCTTTTACAATGTCTTCCCGAATCATCACAAAGTATCGGAAACTAAGCATAATGATCGTAATCATAACTTTGGGCATTTTCAGTAATGTAAGTCCTTCAAGAAGTTCCTCATGAGTTCGGCTAGTTCCGATATAAATTAAAACCAGGCCTGTGCTGATAATTTTCAAAGAGAGTGTGGCCGCAACTTCGATTCGCTCCTGACTCGGTGGCAGTCCGGCTCCAAATAAGACGGGAAGAGTCAGCAATAACAGTAATGGTATTAACAGTGCTAAACGAATAAAAACAATCTTACTTCTTTTTCCTCTGACAATCAGAAAAAGTGCAACCAAACCGGCAATAACGCTGAGAATCATTAAGTCATTAATCGTAATAATGCCAAAGATAACCAAAAAGGCATTAATCAGTAACACTCCAGGATGATTGATGATTCGATATGTTTTGGCACTCTCTTTAGCATCTGTTTTCATGGCCCATTTCCTATCTTAGTAAAATAAAAAAATCTCTTAACAACAAAGTTAAGAGATTTTATCCCATCAAAAAAATCAATTATGTGTGGTCAACGCCCGTTTTGCACACTCTTTTCAAGGCAGGTCTCCTGGCTTATGATTCCTCCTCCGCCCATCCCTTCCCAGATCAAAATGATCCAGTGGTTTTTTTGGGGTTCGTCCTCATATACAGTGGTGGGTCCGCGCCGGATTTTAACCGGTCTTCCCTATTCTCCTTTTTCAAGGCACCTTAAAACGATATTTACTTATTGAAATAATAGTACCAAGACCATCATCAATTGTCAATTTACATTTTTTCGAGAGATTTCACTCTCTCTGTAATCGGAGGATGCGTACTAAAAAGATTCTTTACCTTTTTTCCCTTGACCAGAGGATTAACAATGAATAAGCCTGCTGTCGCCTCATTAGCCCAGCCATCCTCAGCGGCTTTTTTAGGATTATTATGACTCTCCAGTTTTAAAAGCGCTGATGATAAGCCCCTTGGATAACCAATCATTTCAGCGGCTGTGGCATCGGCCAAATATTCTCTGTTTCTTGAAATCGCCATTTGCGCCATAGAGGCCGCAATCGGAGCAAAGATAACAGCTAACAATCCGACAATAAAAAGGATGGGGTTCTGATTTTTACCCCCGCGGCTTCGTCCACCGCCCCAAAAAAGCATACGCCGGACAATCGCTGTCATAAAAACAATCGTTCCGGCCATCACCACAGCAATCGTAGCAAACAGGATATCATAGTTTTTGATATGAGCCATCTCATGAGCGATAACGCCTTCTAGCTCTTCTCTGTTTAACAGATCCAATAATCCCCGGGTCACAGCCACCGCACCATTTTCCGGATTTCTTCCGGTAGCAAAAGCATTGGGAATATCTGTTTCAATAACATAGGCTTTAGGTGTGGGAATGCCAGCAGCAATCGCCACCCCTTCTATGGTGTGATAGAGATATGGCTCCCTTTTTTTATCAACAGGTCTGGCTCCGGTCATCTTTAACACCATCTTATCGCTGTTGTAGTAGGAATAAAAAGCTCCCGTTACGGTCAAAATAAATGCCAGGATCAGGAAAAAATAGGTCGATTCAGGCGATACCAGGTAACTGATGGCAAAGACGACTCCAATAATCAAAACGAAAAATAACAGAAAAAAGAAAAAAGTATTTCTTTTGTTACGACTTATTTGCTTATAAATTTCCATCTTACACCTGCCTTTATCTGATTAGAAACTTACCTTAACTGCTTGTCTTGCTTCTGGATTATCCACTTCAAAGAATTCTTCCATCTTAAAGTTGAACATTCCTGCAATAATATTGGTAGGGAATTTTTGAACCACATTATTATACGCCATGACGGTACTGTTGTAGCGTTGTCTGGCATAGCTGATTTTGTTTTCTGTTCCGGCTAATTCTTCCTGCAACATAATAAAGTTCTGACTGGCCTTTAGATCCGGATAGTTCTCTGACACCGCAAACAGTGATTTTAAGGCTCCGGACATCATATTCTCAGCACCAGCCATTTCCTTTACCGACCCGGCATTTAAAAAGGCTGTCCTGGCTTGTGTCACTTTTTCAAGTGTTTCTCTTTCATGAGTCATGTATCCTTTTACCGTTTCAACAAGATTAGGAATTAGATCATATCTTCGCTGCAACTGGGTATCGATACCGGCCCAGGAGTTTTTGACAGCGTTTCTGTTGCTGATCAGCCTGTTATACATAACAACGATGAAAATAATAAAAATAACGATAATTCCAAGTATAATTTCCATGTAATTTCCTCCATTCTCTTAGTTCGATTAACACTTTTACACCATATTACCTTATTTTATGCAATGATTCCTGTCCAATTCGTAAAATATACGTAAATTTTGTGTCTATATTAGTAATACGATGCCAGTTTCTCATAATCCAGAATTTTAAATGATGAAAGATGAAAGTCGATGATTCTCTCTTCTTTCATCTTGAGCAGTTCCCTTGACATAGAGGGTCTTGAAACATTTAGAAAATCAGCTAATTCATTGCGGTTAAACGGAATCGTAAATACTTTTTTCTGATCATTTTTTTTATCCATATCGAGCAAAAAGGCACTTAATTTTCCACGCATAGTTTTTATACTCAGATACTCTACTTTCTGACTAAGCATCATCGCCCGTTCTGAGATCAGGCGGATAAAATTAGTAATAAACTTTCTGTGCCAGGGGCACATTTTGTCACATTCGCCGATGATATGGGACTTTGGTAAAAACAAAACCTTGCTGTCTTCCAAAGCCTGCACACTAGCCGGCCATGTTGATCCTTCGGAAAAGGCAGCCATTTCACCAAAGGCATCTGATGGTCCAAGCATCGTCATCACCACTCTGGTTCCTGAAGCCTTTTCTTTGCTGACACTGGCTTTCCCCACAAGCATAAAGCCTAGCGCTTCAAACTCTTCCCCTTCTCTCGTAATAAATTCATTTCTTTTGTATTCTACAATGACCGGATTCAAACAGGTAAACATCTCTATGATTTCTTCCTCTGAGAACCCGGCAAAAATCTTTCCCTGTTGAATCACGCCAATATATTTATTTATCATACATCTCCCCTTTTGTATCCTCAGCTACCGATTCTTATGCTTTATTCTACTATACTGAACTCAAGTTATCAATCAGTTTTGAAATAAAAAGAAAAGGGGAATAACTAAGATGAAACGTTCCATTATTAATATAGACGAAGAAAAATGTATCGGATGCAGCCTTTGTATTAATGCCTGTGAACAGGGTGCCATCCAGCTTATTGACGGAAAGGCAAAATTGATCTCTGAGGATTACTGTGACGGTTTAGGGAAATGTCTTCCGAAGTGTCCGGTCGATGCCATTACTCTTGAGGAAAGAGAAGCCGCTTCTTTTGATAAGGATAAGGCCGCTGTAAGAAAATTACAGGAGCAAGAGTCTCCAACTGAGTCACCACAGCCAAAAAACTTAGGCTGTGGTTGTCCTGGAACACAATCAAAAATGATTCAGAGAAAACCAGCACCAAATGAGACAGAAACTCAAGCATCAGCACCGGCAGCAGGCAGAAGCCAGTCAGCGTTACAACAGTGGCCGGTCCAAATTAAACTAGTTCCGGTTCATGCACCGTATCTTGAAAACAGCCACCTGTTAGTGGCTGCAGACTGTACCGCATTTGCTTACGCCAACATTCATGAAGACTTTATGAAAAACAAAGTGACCCTAATTGGTTGTCCAAAGCTTGATGAAGGCGATTATTCAGAAAAACTGGGCGCCATTTTAGAACATAACAATATTAAAAGCCTGAAGGTTCTTCGAATGGAAGTTCCGTGTTGTTCAGGAATTGCCAATGCGGCTAAAAACGCACTGATAAAAAGCGGAAAAATGATTCCGTGGGGTATTACTACGATTACTACAGACGGAGAGATTCTCGAAGACTAATTAAAAAAAGGAGTGTTAGAACATGTCAGAACAAAGGTATATAAAAAATATCGACTTTTCAACCATTTTAACGATGTCCGATCTCGTATCTTACCAGGAGGGTCAGGTTGTCAGCCGAACTTTATCACAGAACAAGGCTGTTACTTTTACGCTGTTCGCTTTTGATCAGGGAGAAGAAATCAGTTCCCACGCCTCCACAGGCGATGCCCTGGTATATATCATTGATGGACAATCAGAAGTTACGATTGGTGATGATGTCTTTGAATTAAAGGCCGGAGAAACCATTGTTATGCCGGCAGGTGTTCCTCATTCACTGTTAGCCAAAGAACAATTTAAAATGATTTTAGTGGTAGTCTTTCCACCCAAAGAATAATTATTAGCGCAAAAATGAGTCTCCCTTTTTATGGATTCTCTTTTTTGCGTACATAATAAATAAGGAGGATGTTTTATGTCAGATATGTTTTGTTTTCAATGTGAACAAACCGCACAAGGTGTAGCTTGTACAGTTTCAGGCGTTTGTGGAAAAGAGCCGGCTGTTTCTAATCGCCAGGATGACCTAGTGGTTGCCTTAATCAACCTTGCAAGAAGATCCGGAGGAAAATCTCCCGGGGATGCTGCTGATCAAGTCATGCTTGATGGTTTATTTACCACCGTTACTAATGTCAATTTTGATACCGACCGTATTGATCAAATGATTGAAGAGGTTAATAAAGTCTCCGCAGATCTTCCGGAAGTTGAAGAATTCAAAATAGAAGAGCTTTGGGATGGCGATACAGATGTTATTTCACTGCGTTCTACGTTGTTGCTTGGTATTAAAGGTATGGCTGCTTATGCACAGCATGCCTATGTGTTAGGCAAAAAAGATCAGGAGATTATGGACTGGTTCTACAAAGGGTTAAAAGCTTTTTCTGAGGATCATTCTGTTGATGAATGGCTGAATCTTCTGATGGAATTCGGTCATATGAATCTAAAATGTATGGGTCTTCTTGATGAGGCTAACACGGAAACTTATGGTCATCCGGTACCGACAAAAGTAACAACTAATGTGGAAAAAGGGCCTTTTATCGTTGTTACCGGTCATGATCTACTTGATTTAAAGCAATTACTCGAACAAACTGAAGGAAAAGGCATTAATATCTATACGCATGGTGAAATGTTACCATGTCACGGGTATCCTGAACTTAACAAGTATCCGCATCTAAAAGGAAATTTTGGTACGGCCTGGCAGAATCAGCGTAAAGAATTTGATGAATTGCCGGCACCGGTCTTATTTACTACAAATTGCCTGATGCCGCCAAAAGCCAGCTATGCCGATCGCATCTACACAACTTCGGTTGTGGCGTATCCAGAGCTTACTCATATTCCAGCTAGCCCGGATCACGTAAAAGACTTCTCTGAAGTCATTAACAAAGCACTTGAACTTGGTGGTTTTGAAGAAGATCGACAATTTACAGGGATTAACGGTGGTTCGGTTCTGACAACTGGTTTTGCCAGAAACACGGTTTTAAGTGCCGCCGGAACCGTAGTTGATGCTGTTAAAAATGGTGATATCAGTCACTTCTTCCTAGTTGGTGGATGTGACGGAGCGAAGCCTGGAAGAAATTATTACACTGACTTTGTTCAGGAAACTCCAAAAGATTCCATTATTCTAACTCTTGCCTGCGGAAAATTCAGATTTAATGATATGGACTTAGGCGAAATTGGCGGACTTCCAAGAATTATGGATATGGGACAGTGTAACGATGCCTATTCTGCGATTCAGGTAGCTGTGGCTTTATCAGAGGCCTTCGAATGCGAAGTTAATGATCTGCCTCTGACTATGGTTCTTTCCTGGTATGAACAGAAAGCGGTTTGCATCTTATTGACCCTTTTAGCGCTAGGCATTAAAGATATCTATCTTGGACCAACACTACCGGCTTTTGTTTCCGATAACGTATTAAATGTACTAGTTGAAAAATTTAATTTAAAACCGACCACAACCGCATCTGAAGATTTAGCTGCGATTGTAGGATAATACAATGTGACAAAAAGAATACCCTGACTATACTACACCCCAGAGGTTAGACTAAACATCTACTTTTGGGGTGTTTCTTTGATTTTTTATCGCATACCTTTCAGAATATAGTTAAGACCCAGTCCCAAAAAGATACCCACAGCACTCCACATGGCATTACCTGTGGCTATCATAAGAGCCATTCCTATTAACACCCCTCCTATGATTGAGTATGAAAAATCATCATCTTCCTCTTCTTCCTCTTCTTCCTTTTTTTTTCCAATAACTGTATCGCTATATCCCTCTTTGACAAGCTCATCAATGGTAATCTCAAATATTTCACTCAAAATCAAAAGCTTATCCAGTTCCGGTTGTGCTTGTCCGGACTCCCATTTTGAGACTGCTTGTCTTGATACATTTGCTAATTCAGCAAGTCCCTCCTGTGATAAACCTTTTTCTTTT
>SKKY01000137.1 GCA_007123515.1 Clostridia bacterium | reverse complement strand
CTAAGATAAAAAATGAAGAAATAAATAAAAAAGCCGAGATCACTGATCAACAGGCTGAAGATATTATTATTAAAGAAGTCAAAAAAAGAAGAGATGCTTTGGTTGAATTCGAAAAAGCAGGAAGACCGGAAGAAGTGGCAAAATTAGAAGAAGAAATTATAATTCTGATGGAGTATCTTCCACAACAACTGTCTGAAGAAGAGTTGTTGGTGATTATTACAAAAGTTGTCGATGAGGTGAATCCTTCATCTGCTAAAGACCAGGGAAAGGTCATGGCAAAGCTTATGCCTCATGTTAAAGGCAAGGCTGACGGCAAACTTGTAGGTAAATTAGTGAAAGACCTAATAGAAAAAAAGACAGCTGAATAAGCTGTCTTTTTTTATGGTTAGATTTTTACTTATATTTTACAAAAAATACTTATTTAAATGAAACAAATTAGGGTAAAGTATATTGGTGTAGATTTTTTATAGAAAGAGGGACAAGATGAAAAGGTACGTATCGATTATTTTTTTATTACTGCTCTTTAGTTGTATTTCCGTTTTTTCATTTTCGGCCGATACGCTGCTACAAATTAATATTGATAAAACGATAGAACCGGGGCTTGCCTCCTATGTTGAACGCAGTTATCAGGTCGCGGAAGAGGAAGGTTATTCAGGGGTTCTGATTGTGATGGATACACCTGGTGGGCGAATTGATGCCAGTTTAAGAATTAAAAATGCGATCATCAGAAGCAGTCTGCCAACCTATACATACGTAGATGGTCAGGCTATTTCAGCAGGAAGTCTGATCGCATTATCTTCTGATGTTATCGGCATGCGCAGAGGTTCAACGATAGGGGCAGCAGAACCAAGGATTGGCCAGGAGATTGCTGATGAAAAAGTTATGTCTGTCTGGAAAGAAGAATTAGCCTCGGCGGCTGAGATTCATGGCAGGGATACAGAGATTGCAAAAGCTTTTGCGGATCGTGAAATGGAGATTCCCGGTGTCACCACACAGGGACAAATTCTTTCGCTAACGAGTTCGCTGGCTGTAGAACTGGGTATGGCGGACCATGTGGTTGATTCTTCAACGGAGTTTCTTTCGATTGTTGGTCTTGAAGAAGCTGAGATTGTTGTCAGCACGTTAACAGTTGGAGAAAGAATGGCAAGACTGCTTACTAATCCTTTTGTGGCTCCGATTCTTCTGACCCTGGGAATTACCGGACTGATTCTTGAAGTTATGTCTGCCGGTTTTGGTGTTTTTGGGATTATTGGTATTATTTCATTGGCGTTATTCTTTTTAGGTAATATTGCGGCAGGGTTTTCAAACTGGATCGTGATCCTTGTGTTTCTTACCGGGCTGATCCTGATGGCTATTGAACTGGTCGCTCCGGGCTTTGGTGTATTTGGGATCGCCGGGCTAGTCTTTTTTATCGCGTCAATTGTACTGGTTTCACCAAGTGTGGAGGTGGCCATGACATCACTGACGATTGCCATTATCTCATCGATACTGATTACGATTATTGCCTTTAGGTTTTTAAAGAAAAGTCCGCTGTGGAACCGTCTGATTCTGAAACGATATGGGAAACCTGAAGACAAGGAAATGGAAAGAAAATCAAGTGAAGAAGTAGTGGGTCTTGAAGGTGTGACGCTCACAAAATTGCGTCCTTCCGGGACGATGCGGCTTGATTCCGGCGAAAACGTGTCTGTTGTTAGTGAAGGCGCTTTTATTGATGCAAAACAAAAAGTTAAAATAATTAAAAAAGAAGGTAACCGAGTTGTAGTCAGAGAGATGTAAATGAAATTAAGGGAGGAACAAGAATGGCTGAATTATTAGCACCACTTATTATTTTAGTAATAATTATTTTTTTAGTAGTTGTCTTATTTACGTTTGTGCCTGTGGGTCTTTGGATCTCAGCACTTGCAGCGGGGGTTAAGGTTGGACTCGTTGACTTAATTGGAATGAGGTTAAGACGAGTCATTCCGGTTAGAATTGTATTACCGTTGATTAAAGCCGAAAAAGCCGAAATAGATGTAGAGCTCGGTAAACTAGAAGCTCATTATCTTGCGGGCGGAAATGTGGACCGAGTCGTTGATGCCTTAATTGCGGCACAAAGAGCAGGGATTGATTTAGACTTTTCAAAAGCCGCAGCCATTGATCTGGCCGGAAGAAATGTAAAAGAAGCCGTAACAGTAAGTGTCACACCTAAGGTGATCGAAACACCGATTGTAACGGCAATGGCTAAAGATGGTATTCAGGTTAAAGCAACTGCCAGAGTAACCGTAAGAGCCAACATTGACCGTCTGGTTGGTGGTGCCGGTGAGGAAACCATTATCGCCAGAGTCGGTGAGGGGATTGTTACGACAATTGGTAGTGCAAACAACCATAAACACGTACTTGAGAATCCGGATAGCATTTCTAAAACAGTGTTAGAAAAGGGTCTTGATTCAGGAACGGCATTTGAAATTCTTTCGATTGATATTGCCGATGTCGATGTTGGTAAAAACATTGGTGCTGAATTACAGACTGATCAGGCTGAAGCCGATAAGAATATTGCTCAGGCAAAAGCTGAAGAAAGAAGAGCGATGGCGGTAGCGTCTGAACAAGAAATGAAGGCAAGAGTTGTAGAGATGAAGGCAAAGGTAGTAGAAGCTGAAGCGCAGGTACCATTGGCCATCTCGGAGGCATTCAGAAATGGTCAGCTGGGTGTAATGGATTATTATAATATGAAGAATGTACTGGCTGATACGGCCATGAGAGAAACTATTTCTAAAGAGGAAAAATAATGGATGATGCTTTAGTAACGTTTATCAACATCTTATTTTATATCGTCATCTTCCGTTTTATTGCCGGAATCTTTCGTCGTAAAAAACCTCAAAAACAAACACCTCAGTCCGCAGAGCAGACTGCTGAACAGGCTTCTGAAAAGCCTGTTCGGGCTGAGAGAAAAACAACAAAAAGCAAGAAGAAAGAGTCTTTCTTTGAGGAAGCCATGAAACAGCTTAAAAAGCTAGAAGAGCTGGCAGATCCAAAACCTAAGAAAAAAGAAAAGAAAAAAGTCAGACAACCGCAGGTTGAACAACAAGAAAGCACAAAAGATCAATTAAAGCGTGACAAAGCTGCGGCGATCCGAAAAGAAAATGATGAAAAATACAAAGAAATATATTATACTAAGGGAGCATTAACTACGGAAGAAGTTTATGAATCAGAATACCGTTTGCGATCGGGTGATCTGAAAAAGGCGATTGTTTATGCAGAAATAATCGGTCCGCCTGTTTCTAAGAAGCCCGGAATTCCTGTAAGAAGGTGAGTCCTTTGTTTTTAGTTGTTTCTAGTTGGCTTGTCATTATCATTCTTGGTATGATTTCAGGTCTGGTATTTAATAAGATGATTATTGATCAGAAACTATTGAAGGTTTTTAATATTTCTTTAGTTATTATTTTAGTAACCATTACCCTTTATTTTGTTATGACCATGAAAAATTTATTGTAAGTAATATAAGTGCCTTTTTGATAAAGGCACTTTTTTTACAAATTAAGACACATGATCTAGGAGGATTATATTTGGCTGAGATTGAAAAAAGAGTAGCATTTCCTGATAACAAAGCCGCGCAAAGCATCTATGGTCCGGGAGATGAGTTTTTAAATATCATAAGAGCAAGCCTTCCTGTCAGAATAGTGGCCCAGGGAAATGAGATGATCATTACCGGCAAAGAAGATGAGGTGGATCGGGCTGTTAAGGTTTTTAAGTACTTACTGACACAGGTTCAGAGCGGAAAAGAACTATCAGAGACCGATCTTGACTATGCTTTAAATAAGCAAAAAGAGAGTCAGGAAGTCTCAGAGAAGCTTAAAGATGTCATCTATATGACATCAAGAGGTAAAAAAATTGTGCCCAGAACAAAAGGGCAATGGCTATACGTTGAAAAGATAAAAGAAAAAGATGTGGTTTTTGGAATCGGACCGGCCGGAACCGGTAAGACATATCTTGCCGTTGTAATGGCGGTTAAGTATTTAAGAGAAAAGAAAGTAAACCGAATTATATTAACCAGACCGGCCGTAGAAGCCGGAGAAAAATTAGGATTCCTGCCTGGTGATCTTCAGGAAAAAATTGATCCTTACCTAAGACCTTTATATGACAGTCTCTATGATGTACTTGGTTATGAGCTGGCATTAAAATATATTGAAAAGGGAATCATCGAGATCGCGCCGCTTGCCTATATGAGAGGCAGAACACTTGATGAATCCTTCATTATTCTGGATGAGGCGCAAAACACAACACCCGAACAGATCAAGATGTTTTTGACAAGAATCGGTTTGCAGTCTAAGGTTGTGGTAACCGGAGACATTACCCAGGTGGATCTGCCTAAAGATACTGAATCCGGACTGATTCTGATTCAGAACATTCTCAATAACATTGATGAGATCGGTTTTTCATATCTTAAGAGTTCAGATGTAGTGCGTCATAAAGTAGTCAGAAAGATTATCGATGCTTATGATGCCTACTATAAGTCGAAATAAAAGAGTGATATAGATGGGGCTAGCCAAAAAAATCAAAAAAAATAAAATATATAAGCTGTTCGAGGGCAACGCTCTTTATCGTCGCATTTTGTATGTTTTTATTTTTACAGCGATGGTAACGGCGTTGCTTTCCGGTGCCCTGATTCCGGATGTGATTGATTTAGAGGCCGGTGATGTTTCTCCTGTGACCATTGAGGCCGACAGGTATATAAGTTTTGTCGATGAAGAAGCCACGGCGCTTAGAAGGGCAGAAATCGAAGAGAATGTCAGAACCATTTACCGCCTGGAACGTTCTGTTTTACAGGAATACTCTGAACAGCTCGATAACTTATCAGAAAAAATAAAACAGGTACTCTATGATGACGAACTGTTGGTTAACCAGAAAGTTAACATATTAAACGGATTAGGCTTTAATCTGACCCTAATTGATGTCGAAACTCTTGAGGAGACCCCTGAGTCTCAGCTTGATGCATTAACCGAGAGACTCGAAGTAATTATAAGAAGCAATTTTATTGCCGGGGTTAATAATGAGTCGCTTCTTTTTGCCATGGAAAAAATAAACTCGGATATTAACCTGCTTGATATCAATCCGGTATATAAAAAGTTTATGTTAAATATACTGTCGTCTGTTGATATGAAGGCAAATCTTGTACCGGATCAGGAAGCCACTCAAAAAGAGTTATCAGAACAGATAGAGGAGGCTGAACCGGTTAGAATTGTGGTTCAGCGAAACGAAAGAGTGGTTGCTAAAGGTGATGTTCTGACACCGAAACAAATTGAAATCATTAACTGGCTTGGTTATTCAGAACAGGTCAACCGATTTGCGATTATTGCCAGTGTGATCATCTACACGCTCGTTTTTATTATGCTTGTCAGTCTGTTTTTGAGAAATTACAGAAAAGAGCTTTATGATGAGGACAAAAATATTATCTTGTTAATGGTGCTGTTCTTTTTAGCCCTGCTCTTTATCAGGATTTTTATTACCATTCAGGACTTTTCGGTTAGCATCTACGCACCATTGATTAACTTTCTAATCCCCACTGCCGCTATTGCGATGCTGATTGCTATTTTGCTCGATGATAAGCTTGGATATATTTCCGCAGCGATTATCAGTATTTATATTGGTATCCTGACTGGTCAGATAGCCTATGTGTTTATGGCTTTTGTCGGAAGTTTTGTTGG
>SKKY01000083.1 GCA_007123515.1 Clostridia bacterium | reverse complement strand
TCTTGAATGGCACCAGCGGCTGAACGCAATGTCAAAGACATATTAGTTCCTGTATCGCCATCCGGAACGGGAAAAACATTTAAATTATCTATTGTAGCTTTTTCTTTTTCTAGATTTTTTTCTGAATTCATTAACATTTCTCTCAACATAATCACTGCTTTATTCGATTCCATTTTTACCCCCTAATTTCTATTTTTTCCAGAATACCGGATTTAACAAAACTAAGACTGTATATAATTCAAGTCTTCCAAGTAACATTAGAAATGACATATATATCTTACTAAAATTTCCAAAAAAAGCATAGTTTTCTGATGGACCTACTAAGCCAAAGCCCGGACCTACGTTAGTAAGTGTGGCTGCGGAAGCTGTTAAGGCTGTAACAAAATCAACCTGATCCAAAGAAAGAATCACTGCTGATAAGATAGTGAGCATAACAAAAGTAAAAAAGAACACCATAGTATTAATAAGTATCTTTGTTTCTAGACCTTTTTTTGAAATTTTAATTCTTGAAACAACCCTTGGGTTATGCATCATTTTCAATTGTCGGATCATTTCTTTACATAGTATTAAGATCCTCCCTGCTTTGACAGAACCTGTTGTTGAACCCGCACAACCACCGACAAACATCAATAATAATAGCATTATTTTAACAGCAAGTGGCCATAAATCATAGTTAATTGTAGCATATCCAGTTGTCGTTATGACCGATACCACTTGAAACGCAGCGTCAGTTACCATTTCTATTGATAATTCCTGATAGCCACTATTAAAAAGAGACATTGATACAAAAAGAGTAGCCGTTACAATAATGGATAAAAAAAACCGTAATTCTTCATCTTTGAAAAAGGCACTCATATTTTTAAGTTTGTATATAGAGTAGTACAAAGCAAAATTCACACCGGAAAAAATCATAAAAAAGGTAATGACCCATTTGATATAATTACTGTCATAATAGCCAATACTGAGATTTTTTGTAGAAAACCCACCAGTTGCCATGGTGCCAAACGTATGACACAAAGCATCAAAAAAGGTCATCTTCCCCGCCAACAATAACAGAACTTCAAATAAAGAAAGAATAAGATACGATAACCATAAAATTTTTGCAGTTTCACTTAATCTTGGTTTGATTTTATCATCGCTGTGACCGGTTTATTCAGCTTTATAAATCTGAAATCCTCCCGCACCAACGGAAGATAATATCGCTATAAATAAAACAACAATACCCATCCCACCAAGCCAGTGAGTTAAACTTCTCCAAAACAAAACTCCTGGAAGTGTCGATTCAATATTCAAAAGTATTGAAGCCCCTGTGGTTGTAAAGCCGGACATGGTTTCAAAAAAAGCATCTACAGGATTTACAAGTGTTCCGGACAAAATGAAAGGGAGCGACCCGAATAAAGAAACGGCAATCCATGAAAAAGTAACAATGGCAAATCCATCCTTATAGCGAATAAAAGCCTCTTTTTGTTTTCCGAAAAAATAAAGACACAGACCACATAATACTGTAATAATAATGGAGATAATGAACGCTAATGTATCAGCGGATCCATAATAAAAAGTCCAAAGAAGAGGAAGAAACATACTAAAACCAACGATCGTCAAATTAATACCTACAATATGCAGAACCAGTTTTGTATTCAATTCTATCCCCCTCCAATTAAATTGAAGAATTCGATTTACTTTTTCCAGAAAACAGGATTCAAAAGAACCAGTACTGTATATAATTCCAATCTCCCTAAGAGCATAAGAAAAGAAAGATAAATTTTATTGAAATTACTAAAGGCTGAATAGTTCTCCATAGGTCCGGCCAAACCAAGTGCCGGTCCAACATTTGTGATTGAAGCAGCCGCTGCTGAAAGAGCGGTTACAAAATCAAGATCATCAAAAGAAATGATCACTGCAGAAATAATAAAAATAAAAATAAAGATAAAGAAAAACTGCATGATATTCAGAATATGTTTGTCATCAATAACCTTATCGGAAACTTTGGTTTTGACAACTATTTTGGGATGGATGATTCTTTTAAATTCCTGAGACATTTGCTTAAATAAAATCAAGAATCGCCCAATTTTAATTGAACCGACCGTCGAACCCGTACAGCCACCGATAAACATCAGACCAAAAATAAATATCCTCAGCGTTTCAGGCCACAGATCATAATCAACGGTTGAAAAGCCCGTGGTTGTAATAATTGATATCACCTGGAATGCAGAATCCAACAGTACTTTTGAAAACTTTTGACCGTCACTATAGAGAAATAAGATGACTGTGGTAAAACTCACGGCCGCTATAACGATAAAGGAATATAAACGGAATTCCTCATGCCTATAGAAGACTTTTAATTTTTTTGTACGGTAAAAAGGATAATATAGTGAAAAAGTAATACCGGCTAAAAACATAAATAGAGTGATTACCCATTGGATATAGGCACTGTCATAATGGCCAATACTTAAATTCTTAGTAGAAAAACCGCCCGTAGCAAATGCGCTAAAGGCATGACAAAGGGCATCGTAAAAACTCATACCCCCGGCTAATAACAAAAGAACAAGAAACAATGTGAGAATCAGATACGTAAACCAAAGAATTTTAGCCGTTTCACTTAACTTAGGTCTAAGTTTATTATCAGTAAGACCGGTGGTTTCTGCTTTAAAAACCTGCAACCCACCGGTTCCGGCCAATGAAAGAATGGCGATAAATAATACCAGGATCCCCATTCCTCCAAGCCAGTGTGTCAGACTCCTCCAAAACAAGACTCCGGGTTCTAGTGCTTCAATATCATTTAGAATAGTTGCACCAGTTGTTGTAAAACCGGACATGCTCTCAAAAATTGCATCGGAGAAATTAACTAATGTTCCGGACAACAAAAAAGGCAGGGTTCCAAAAAGAGTGGCAAAAATCCAGGTGAAGGTAACAATTCCAAAACCTTCTTTATATCGTATCTCTATTTCCTTCGGCTTTAAAAAAAAGTAAAGAAGAAGACCACAAATTGTTGTAATTAATGAAGATATTAATATTGCCTGCAAATCACTTGATTGATAATAAAGAGACCACGCTGCAGGAATAAGCATGCTTAGGCCGATGATCGTTGTATTGATACCTACAATATAAAAAACCAAATCTTTCTTCATTAAACGCCCGCCTATTTAAACATTTTGGTTACCTTTTCAAAACATTCCGGTAACATAAACAATACTGCACTGTCATCGTATTTCATGACATCGTCACCCCTTGGAATTATGATATCACCATTTCTGATGATGGCACCGATAATAACACCACAGGGAAAGTTAATGGAGCTGATTTTTTTATCAAGAACAGCACAGTTTTTTTTGCTTAAGCTGATTTCAAGCATTTGTGCTTTATCCCCGGCTAACATTGAAAGTGATACAATGCTGTCAGATTTTATAAAACTTAGAATGGCTGCTGCCGTAATGCTTCTTGGACTTATAATATTATCAATTCCAATTTTTTCCATTAAAGGAAGATAATCCGCACGCCTTACCTGTGTAATCGATTTATCCACACCTAAATGTTTCAAAAATAGACTAACCAAAAGATTTAATTTGTCATCATTAGTCAACGACACTATAAAATCAGATTTATCAACGTCTTCATCTTTTAAAAGATTAATATCACTGATGTCTCCATTTATGATTAGGACATTATCCAGTGTTCTGGCTAATTCTTCACATTTTTCGGGATCTTTTTCAATAATTTTTACATTAATTCTTTTCTTTTCAAGAATCCTGGCCAGATAAAAAGAAACTTTTTCTCCACCGAGCAAGGTAACGGTATTGATTTTTTTTTTCTTTATTTTAAAAAATGTCGTAACATCTTGTATTTTTTTTGTCAGAGAAAGAGCAAAAACCAGATCTCCTGCACAAATGGTATCATCACCTGTCGGAATGATTATTTTATCGTTTCTTAATATAGCAACTAAGATACAACGATCCGGTAATGGCAGATCCTTTAAAGGTGTCCCGAGGTATTTAAAGTTATCATTAACTTTAAACTCAATTGTCTGTATTTTTCCGTGAGCAAAATATTCAACATTAACAAGTTCCGGAACGGAAATCAGTTTAGAGATTTCTTTTGCTGTAACTCTTTCCGGATTTATGATTAAATCAATGCCAAGAAATTTTTCCCTCGTAATTTTATTGCTGACATTATAATCATAGTCCGGATTCCTTACCCGGGCTATTGTTTTTGTAACTTTCAGTGATTTTGCTATGACAGAAGCGACAATATTAAATTCATCATTTTCGGTAACCGCGATAAATAGATCCGCCTCGTTAACCTCAGCCTCTTCAAGAACAGGAAAGCTGGCACCATTTCCGTTAATCACTTTAATATCAAGCAACTCTTTTATGATATTTGCCCGTTTTTCGTTAATCTCAACCACAGTCACATCATTTTTTTCAGCAGCAAGAATCTGAGCCAGACTAAAGCCAACTTTTCCTGCGCCTACAATAACTACTTTCAAAATCAAAGCCCCCTGTTATCTTAAACTATCGGTATCATAATATGCAGCTTCTGTATATCGATTTGCTGCATTCCACATAATCCATTCATTATGCCCAGAATCATACACCGCTCTGATTTGTTCACGAACTTCATGGCTACCGTATCTCGGAGATCCCATACTAAAATCCTGAAGCCAGGGTCTGATGTACGCTCTTTTTCCTTCTGACTTTTTTAATCCGTCAAGCATGGCCTGATAGACAACACCATACGGATGTGCATTAGGATTTGCAAATCCGTAAATATTAGGACCATAATGAGAAGGATATATCATCGGGCAAATATAATCAACCACATCGCTGATCATTTCAAACTGCTGGCCAAGTCCCATGTCATCAACCGTTGTTGTGGTCAATCCAAAAACATCAGCTGAGAGAAACACATTGTATTCCTCAAGCTCTTGATTGGCGTATTCCAAAAAGTTATAAATAGCATCTTTCATTTCTTCGTTTTCTGGATTATTGTATTGTATCGTTGATCTGTCCCCGTCTGTAGGGAAACGAACATAGTCATACTGAATTTCTCTAAATCCAAGCTTTGCTGCTTCTTTAGAGGCTTCAATCGAATAGTCCCATACATTTCTGTTATACGGATCAACCCAGGTAATACCTTTACGATCTCTCCACAATGAGCCGTCCCTGTTTTTTATGGACCACTCCGGCTTAATTTTTGATAAATGAGGATCCTTAAACACTACAATCCTGGCAATGGTATAAATGTTTTTTTCATTAAGCATATTAATCGTTGCTGCATAATCAGATCCCCTATGTAAAGGAGGATTGATCTCATTAATCAGCTCATTATCGGTACGCATGGAAACTGCACCCCAGTCATCTTTAAAATCAACGACCATTGAATTAATGTCTGAGTCAAGTGTAAAGTCAAGTAGTTCATTAAACCTTGGCGTCCAGTGCACAATATTGCCGGTTATATAGATCGCACGAACTTCTTCAGGAATCTTATTCTGTGGTCTATTGTCTAAAGTTATCTTTTCAGAATGCCTTGCTAGACTTACTTCACTTAAAGCAAAAGACTGAAACGATAACAATAAGCCTATCACAACCAAAAATGTAATTTTTTTTATCATGTCTACCCCACAATCTTATTTCTTAATTCTTCCAGTTGTTCATTAACGATCTGGATTTTTTCAGGATCAGAAATAGTGTCATTCATTTTATTATTAAAATCATCAATCAACGATAGTAATTGTGTATCAATAGCAATGGTCTCACCAACATGCT
>SKKY01000064.1 GCA_007123515.1 Clostridia bacterium | reverse complement strand
TCTTTGTCGTCTTTGTCTTCTTTGCCTTCTGCTTTTTTAGCGGCTTTTTCGGCAGCGATTCTTTCTTCTTCTGCCTTTTCAGCAGCATCTTGTTGTGCGGCTGATTCAAAACGTTCGCGCTCGATGCGGTCGGTTTCTTCAAAGATTTCGGTACGACCTTCCATTAGTGCAAAGAATTCGTGGGCATCGATCGTTTCGCGCTCTTTTAGCGATTCTGCGATCAATTCCAGTGAATCCATATTGTCTGAAAGAATTTTTTCGGCTTTCTTGTAGCATTCCTCAATCATTTTGCGCGCTTCTTTATCGATAGAGAAGGCAACGGCCTCTGAGTAGTTACGGTCACGGGCGATATCACGACCTAAGAATACCTGGTCTTTTTTATTCCCGAAAACCATCGGTCCCAGCTCAGGCGACATGCCCCACTCGGTGATCATTCTGCGGATCATTTCTGTGGCGCGTTCTAAGTCGTTTGATGCTCCGGTGCTGATCTCTTTTAAGGCCAGCTCCTCGGCTACCCGCCCACCTAGGAGAGTGGTGACTTTATCTAACAGTTGTGACTTTGTTACGTAATTAGCATCCTCTTTCGGAAGAAACAGGGTGTATCCGCCGGCTCTGCCCCGGGGGATAATCGTTACTTTATGAAGCTGATCGGCATGCTCTAGCTTTGCTGCGACCAGGGCATGACCCACTTCGTGATAGGCCACAATGTTTTTCTCGTATTCACTGATCACGCGGCTCTTTTTCTCAGGGCCGGCAATGACTCGTTCTATCGATTGTTGCAGCTCTTTCATATGAATCTTTTTCAAACCTTTTCTTGCTGCCAGCAGCGCGCCCTCGTTTACGAGGTTTGCCAGATCGGCTCCGGTAAATCCGGGGGTTCCTTTGGCAATGATTCTAAGATCCACATCATCATCCATTGGCTTGTTTCTTACGTGCACTTTTAGTATCGCTTCACGGCCGACTACATCGGGACGATCCACGGTTACCTGACGGTCAAAACGGCCAGGACGTAATAATGCCGGATCCAGAATGTCTGGTCTGTTGGTGGCTGCAATTACGATAACACTTTGATTAGCCTCAAAACCATCCATCTCAACAAGCAGCTGGTTTAATGTTTGCTCACGTTCATCATGTCCCCCACCAAGACCGGCTCCACGCTGACGCCCTACGGCATCAATCTCGTCGATAAAGACGATACAAGGGGCTGTCTTTTTGGCCTGTTCGAATAAGTCACGAACACGCGAGGCTCCGACACCGACAAACATCTCGACGAAATCTGAACCACTGATGGTATAGAACGGTACTTTGGCTTCGCCGGCTACGGCACGGGCCAGTAAGGTTTTACCGGTTCCCGGAGGTCCGAACAACAGAACCCCTTTCGGAATTTTGGCTCCGATAGCCTGGAATTTCTTTGGTGTTTTGAGGAATTCTACAATCTCCTCAAGTTCTTCTTTTACTTCATCGGCTCCGGCCACATCTTTAAATGTTTCCTTAACCTTGCCTTCAGCCTGTAATTTCGCTTTGCTTTTGCCAAATTGCATGACCCGACCGCCGCCGCCTTGTCCCTGCTGCATAATAAAGAGGAACAAACCAACAATTAGCAGAATCGGAAGCAGACTCATCAGCAGACTCATCCAGACCGGAGGAGTTGGAGTCGGATCCTGATTGATCTTGACTTCATTCTCACGCATCATATCGATCATTTGGTTGTAGCCTTTTGGCGCTTCTATGGTGAAGCTTTTATTATCAAAAGTAAGTCCGGTGATTTCTTGATAGTTATCTTCTGTTACGATGGTAACTTCTTTTACCGTACCGCTTTCAACGGCACTAAGAAATTCAGAGAAAGTTCCGAATGCGATCTCTTCGGCTTGTGGCTCTGTTGTAAATCGTAGTGCGGTTACGGCAATCAGTACAATCAGAAGATAAATTGCCAGATTTTTAAAAATTCTGTTCACAAAGGTTCTCCTTCCAAGTCAATCTCTATTCAAAGTAATACTAATAAACTTTATCATAAGATTCGCTTTTTTTCAAACGCTGTTTGGGATAAATGTAATTTTTAACATATTTTTTTCATTCTGTTGTCTTTCGCTGTCATCTTTTGCAAAAAATGCCTCGCTGATGACGCCTAATTCCGGAATCCAAAGGATGTCTGATCCGCTTGTCAAAAGCATCAGATCGTCGCGATGATCTTTGGGAATCTTTTTTTCGATCAGGTACTTTTTTAGTGGTTTGTTTCTGCCTTTTTGCGGTCGGATCTGATCACCGGGACATCGGGTGCGAAGTTTGAGTGGTGCTGATGCTGATGTGTATGATTCGGGTAGCAGATGGCCCAGGATTTTTTGATCGATTGCATCGAGGCTGCTTTGCTTTTTAGCCTCTTGTTTTTGATCCTGATCTTGTTTGTCATCCTGCGATTGATTATTATCTGATGCCTTCTCGCTGATTAGCTGCTCGATCGCCCGGATTTCGGACGGCTCCAGCACAAGCGGTATTCGGCATTCAAAGCTTGCTGTCCCTATTTCTTTCCAATCATTTTCATTTGAATCAGTTTTACATGAATCAGTCTCGTCAGAATCCGTGACAATCGTGAATTCCAGACGCCCCTGAACTCTGCTTATTTCTCCGTGACAGAACTCCTGAATCTGCCGGATTTTTTTTTCTGCGATTTGCTGGTCAAGATTCCCCTTGATGATGAGCAGCCGGTCATAACGAATCTCCAGATAGTATGACGATGAGAGTTTGTAATAGCGCAGTCCTCTTTCTTCTATTAAGAGGCTGATGATGGTCTCTGTTTTTTCGAATGTATAGCCCGGCAACGCCTGCATCGGTCGAGCGTCATCGTGCGCATCGTGCTCCTTTCGGTCCAGGGCCCCTTCGGCTTCTTTTGCGGGGATGATGCTTTTACATAGTTCGGTTACAATCCGGCGCTGAATGGCCTTTTCCTGTTTTTGGAAGGCTTTTTTATCCACGCTGATAATGACTCCTGCCTCATTGTCCGGATCACGCTTTGGGTCAACATCCGGATCAGTAACCGGATGAATCACCATGTGTTTAGTGAAAAAATCGTCTGTTAGCTTGGTAAGCACCTGGCTTTCTTCTGAAAGGATCTCGATCGTGCGGGAGAGCGTTTCACTAAGATTCGGATTGTAGCGGGCTTCAAGATGCGGCAAGAGTTCCAGACGGATGCTGTTACGGGTATAGGTCGATTCGGCATTACTCGGATCCTCAAAGAAGGGAATCTCCTGCTCTTTGCAAAAATCCAGAATCTCTTTTTTTGTAGTTTGGTACAGGGGGCGGACGACACTAAGATGCGGATGCGTACTATAGGTATCGATCAGCGGTAATGTGGTAAGCCCGCCGGATCCGGCTCCGTGCAACAGATGCATCATAAAACTTTCAATCCGGTCGTCAAGATGATGGGCCAAAAAAAGGTGCGAGGCGCCATGCTCTTTCGCCACTTTGCGGAAAAAAGCCTTGCGGACAAGGTGCCCGGCCGCCTGCGTGGAAAGGCCCTCACGCTGAGCAAAATCCGCCACATCCACACTGGTTTCCTCAAAAGCGACATCACGTTCCCTGCAAAGAAGCCTTAGCGATTCCTGTTCCCGATCAGCCTGCTCGCCCCTTAACCGGTGGTTAATATGACAAGCCACCAGCTCAAAACCAAGCGTCCGCGACAATTTTTCCAGCACCACAAAAAGCGCCATCGAATCCGGCCCGCCCGAGAGTCCCAAAAGACACGTCCGGCCACGCAAACTCAGAGCATCAAGCCCAGCCGCCTCCATATGCACTTCCATCTTTTTCTCCAGCAAATCCGCCACCACACAAAACCTCCCAAACAAGAAGTGTCCCTAAGTGTTACACCATTGGGGACGTTTCCCTCTGTTATACCAAAGGGAAACGTCCCCAATGGTTTAACTTTTCCACGCTTTTTTTAACCTGTTTTTAACATTCTGATAATCTACTCTGTTGCTTGTCGTTGTACACTACTCGTAGGAGTGTGACTGCTTTGACTATCATAGACTATACGCAATCGTATTTGCAGTATTACGAGTTTTTACGAATTATTAATACGAATAAGATCACTACTTTTTTTCAACCGATTATTAATTTAAAGGATGGTACGGTCCTGGGCTATGAAGCGCTTAGCCGCGGCCCGGAGAAGAGTGACTTTCATTCTCCGCTGGTTCTTTTAGACTTTGCCAAACGAAATGATATGCTTTGGGATCTTGAGTACACCTGCCGCCAAAGGGCGTTGCAGAGTTCACAAACCTTTATCTCTAAGCACCAGCTTCTTTTTATCAATGTCGATGCTAATATTTTCAATGACCCCGCCTACCAGAGTGGCCTGACGAAGAAATCGCTGGCTGACTATCATTTCTCTGCTGATAACATTGTATTTGAAATTACAGAGCACAGCGGTATCGATTCGGTTGAATTGTATCAGAAAGCGCTGAATCATTACAAGTCGCAGGGCTATAAAATTGCGGTGGATGATGTCGGCACGGGTTACTCGAATCTGATGATGCTGATCAGAACCCGTCCGCATTTTCTAAAGGTTGATATGGAACTGGTTCGCGATATCGATAAAGATTATACCAAACAGTCGCTGATTAAAACTTTCAAAAGCTTTTGCGAGTCGAGTAATATTAAATTAATCGCTGAAGGTATTGAAACGGCCATGGAATTAGAGACATTAATTAATATCGGCGTAGATTACGGTCAGGGGTATTACATAAAGCGTCCTTCTGCGGACGACTTTGAAGTTCCGGCGGCTGTTAAAGAAGAAATCTGCACCATAAGCTCCGTTCATGATACGTACAGCACAAATTTTCCGCTGTCCCTGCAGGTGGGAAGTCTTGCCAGCGAGCAACTAAGCGTTGACATCCAGGCCACAGGATATGATCTTGAAAAGATTTTCAGAAAAAATCCTTCCGTTCTTGGGGTTCCTGTTCTTCAAAACCATCATGTACGAGGGCTGGTGATGAGAAATAAGTTTTATTCATTCATCGGCAGGCAGTATGGACTTGAGTTATTTTTAAAAAAGACGGTTGATAAGCTGATGGACTGCGAACCGCTGGTGGTTGACTACTATATGCCGATTAAGGAAGTTTCGAAATACAGCATCAATCGCAGTGATGAAACCATTTACGATCACCTTATTATCACCAAAAACAATCAGTACTTCGGGATTGTCACAATTAAAGATCTGTTAGAAAGCACCAGCCAGATTGAATTAACGATTGCCAAGCACGCTAACCCCTTAACCGGTCTGCCGGGTAATATCCTGATTGAAAAAAACCTGCAGGAATGTTTGCGATCCAATCGCTCGTATTGTATTTTGTATCTTGATCTGGATAACTTCAAACCCTTTAACGATCAGTACGGATTTGAAAAAGGGGATGCTATGATTTCGATGACAGGACAAATTATCAGAAGACTGACCGATCAGTTTTTAAAAAGCAGCGCTTTTATTGGTCATATAGGTGGCGATGATTTTGTGGTGACTGCCTATTGCAGCCAAAAAGAGGCTACCGATCTTGCACAAACCATCATTGAGGAATTTGAAGATCAGAAATGGCTCTTCTTTTCAGAAAAAGACCTTGAAAAAGGCTATTTCTACGAAAAGAACCGCAGAGGAACTCACCAAAAATTTCCTTTAACCAACCTTTCCATAGCCGTTATCGACAGTGAAAACCATAGCTTCAGCACAATTTATGAAATCAGCGAAGAAGCCACAAAATTAAAAGCCATGTGCAAAAAATACGACCAGAGCATCTGCCTCGCGCGCTAAGCAAGAAAAAAGAAAAGAGTTGGGGACGTGTACCTCTGGTATACCAGAGGTACAC
>SKKY01000057.1 GCA_007123515.1 Clostridia bacterium | reverse complement strand
AGCCACGTTACAGTTAAAGGTCCGGGGAGAATGGTTGAACATATTGACTATGTAACGGCTGAAGTTAATCTTGACAATGCCGATATGAGCTTGTCGCTTAAAGTTATGCCGCAGATCAGAACAAACAATCCAATGATTGATCTCGATCTTTTGTCAGTAAGTCCGGATATTATTGATATCTTTGTTCCGGTGATAGAAGATAAACCAAGCAAATCAGTTCCTGTCAGGGTTCCTGTGGTAGGCGTTCCTTCATATGGTTATTCTGTATCAAGGGTGATTGTGGATCCGGAAATTATTCGGATTAGCGGATCCAGTGAGAATATTGACAGGATTAGGGAAATACAAACGCAAGCCGTAGATTTGACTAATGCTTCTGAAGATATTTCGACTGAAGTACCCCTGATAATTCCGCAGGACATTAATTCAACGTATGAAGAGAATGTTCGTGTAACGGTTATCTTTGAAAAAAACATTATTGAAAATAGAATAGAAAAAGAGCTTGTGATCAGAAACATACCTGAGGAAATGGAACTAACAAGCGACAGCAGAAGAATCAGTATTCTTCTTCGGGGTGAAGAACTTGATTTCCGGGATTTTTCAGTTGATTCTTTTCAGGTGTATGTGGATGCCGGAAATTATTCAGAGGACAGTAATGTCTTTATTGTTCAGACAAGTCAACCGAGTGGACTTGAAATTCTTGAAATAAGTCCGGCTTCGGTCACACTTTCAAAATCAGAGTAAAAAATATCAGAAACGGAGTGGACATATGTCAAAATTATTTGGTACAGACGGAATAAGAGGAGAAGCCAATATCTTTCTGACGCCCGAGTTGGTTTTTTCAATGGGTAAAGCTGCGGCAAAAGTCTTAAGAGACAGAACCGATATAAAGAATCCGGCCATTGTCATCGGTCGTGATACAAGAATTTCCGGTGATATGCTTGAGGCCGCTCTTTCTTCAGGAATCTGCTCGATGGGTATCGATGTGAACCTGCTTGGCGTGTGCCCTACACCTACAGTAGCCTATATAACAAAAAATTACGGATATTCTGCGGGGATTATGATATCCGCTTCTCATAATCCTGCAGCCGATAACGGGATCAAATTGTTTAACTCCCGTGGTTTTAAGCTGGCTGATGATGTAGAAGAGCAAATCGAATATCTGATAGAACATCCGGAATCATGCTCCCAAAGACCGGCAGGAGATAAGGTCGGTAGAGTGCTAGATGCAAAAGATAAGACGGAAGAATATAAGGAGTATCTTTTGAGTCGCTTTCCTCTTGATTTATCAGGCAAGAAAATTGTTGTAGACTGTGCAAACGGATCAGCGTCTTATATTATGCCGGATCTTTTATCCCGGTATCGTTGTGAGCTGGTGGCAATTAACCATACACCTGACGGAGTTAATATTAATCACAACTGCGGTTCAACACATCTTGAAGCAGTCAAAAATGCCGTGCTTTTTCATCAGGCTGATCTGGGGATTGCGCATGACGGTGATTCAGATAGGGTGTTGATGGTTGATAAAAACGGTGAAGAAATAGACGGAGATATGATAATGGCTATGATAGCCGAGGATCTGAAAAAACAGGATAAATTACGAAATAATCTAATTGTCGGAACCGTGATGAGTAATCTTGGATTAAAGAAATATTTATCAGAGAGAGATATTGATTTTATAGCAGCGAAAGTAGGAGATCGATATGTACTTGAGGAGATGGTTCGTCATGATGCAGTGATTGGTGGCGAACAATCAGGTCATCTGATTTTTCTTGAACATAACACCACCGGAGATGGGATTCTTACAGCACTGATGATTCTTGATATTATGGCAAGAAGTGGCAAAAATCCCGAAGATCTTTTACAAGACTATGTCAAATACCCTCAGGTGCTCGAAAATGCTGTTGTTTCATCTAAAAGTGGCTGGGAAGACAATGTTGCGATTCGTTCCGTTATTTTGGAAAAAGAACAATTTCTTGGTAGTCATGGGCGGATTCTTGTCAGGGCTTCCGGTACAGAAAACTTAATCCGTGTGATGGTTGAAGGCCCGAATCAACAAGAAATCGTAAACATCGCTGTGGATATAAAAAATGTTGTCATTGGAGAGTTATGTTGAAAACCACAGGCATCGGTACAGATATTATTGAAATATCAAGAATAAAAAAAGCGATGGAGAAAAACCCCCGATTTGCTGATCGTATTCTTACAGAAGCTGAAAAAGACTATTGTTTTGAGCAAAAAAAGTCATATGCTTCTCTGGCGGGGCGATTTGCTGCTAAAGAAGCGGTCGCTAAGGCATTAGGAACCGGATTTCGGGAATTTTCTTTTACAGATATTGAAATACGTAATCATGCCTCCGGGAAACCGGAGGTCATTCTAAAAAATGAAGCCGCTGATATCTTCAAAAAAAGCCAATCAATTTCGATTCAGCTTTCAATCAGTCACTGCAGGGAGTATGCGGTAGCGTTTGTCATGATTCAGGGGGAGTACGATGAAGCAGCAGATAACCAGAGAAATAGTGTTACAACACCTTCCAAAACGAGTTAGTGACGGTCACAAAGGTATATTCGGCCGGCTTGGTGTTATCTGCGGCTCTTTAGACATGTCCGGAGCAGCAAGACTAGTTAACCGTGCCGCATACAGAAGTGGTGCCGGTCTTGTCTTTGCATTTGCCGGAAAAAGTTTTGCGTCCTACCTAAAAAATGATATGCCGGAAGTGATTGTAAAAACAGTCAAAGAGAGCCGGGAAGGTTTTTTTGACAAGCAGTTTTATCAGGAAAACAAATCAGATCTTGAAAATTGCGGGACACTGGTGTTTGGATGTGGCATTGGTCAGCATCCTGAGCTTGCCGTTGTTCTAGAAGACCTGCTACTTTCATATAAAAATAATATATTGATCGATGCTGACGGTTTAAATTTACTGAGTCAGAATCTTTCACTTCTTAAAAGAAAAAAAGCAAACGTGATTATCACACCTCATATTAAAGAGATGTCCAGGCTAACCGGTTTATCAGTTGGGGATATTCTAGCTAATAAGGAAAAGACAGCATCAGCGTTTGCGGTTCAACATAACATCACAGTTGTTTTGAAATCGTATCAGACAATCATTGCCGATCCCGGGGGTCAGGTCTATGTTAATAAGACCGGCAACTCCGCTCTAAGTAAAGCTGGAACCGGAGATGTCCTCTCCGGAATGATTGCCGGTTTTCTTGTACAGAGTGATCAGTTACTTGGCGCTGCTCTTTGCGGTGTATATCTTCATGGATTAGCAGCCGAGCTGGCGTCGGCTGAGATGTCTGAATATGCGGTGATGGCTACTGATGTGGCCGATTATTTGTCTAAATCCATTATAAAAATAAATCATTAAAAAAGGAGTTGTTTTAGAAGTGTTCAGCAGACCTGTCTGGGCTGAGATCGATCTGTCGGCATTAAAAAATAATGTAGTGCAGATAAGAAATAAGCTTGCAAATAATACAAAGATTATGGCAGTGGTTAAAGGTAATGCGTACGGTCACGGAACGGTTGCGATTGCAAAGGCTCTGCAAAAAGAAGGGATCACCTATTTTTCAGTGGCGATATTAGAGGAAGCCATTGAACTTAGAGAGGCCGGTATTGAAGATGAAATTTTAATTCTTGGATGGACTCCCCCGGAAGATTTTGAAAAAGCTCTCGATTACGGGTTAACTTTTTGTATATATGATGAAGAAGAAGCGTACATGCTTGATGCTCTTGCCAAAAAAAAGGGAGTCAAAGCTAAAATTCATATTAAATTAGATACAGGAATGACAAGGATTGGTTTTTTACCGGGTCCGGAGAATGAAGCCAGGATTGCTGACATTTTTTCTCTTTCTAATATTTATGTTGAAGGAATCTTTACTCATCTATCCAAAGCGGATGAAAAGAACAAGGAATATGCTTTGCAACAAATAGATCACTTTAAAAGATATGTAGATACCATAGAAGCACTGACCGGTTGCTCCATTCCCTTAAAACATGCTGCTAATAGTGCCTCAATTTTATCTTTGCCGGAAGCCCATTTTGATATCGTCAGAGCCGGGATTATTCTTTATGGCCTTAAACCATCTGATGAAGTTGGATTAGAAAGATCAGGCCTTAGACCGGTATTATCACTAAAAGCTCGCCTGTCCAGAGTGAAAAATATTCCGCCTGAAACACTTGTTAGCTATGGAGGGTTTTTTAAAACCGATCATCTGACTAAAATTGGTACTATTCCCATCGGTTATGCTGATGGCTACACCAGATTGTTATCTGACAAAGGGCAAGTGGTTGTCAGAAATAAAAAAAGACGGATCATCGGTAAGATCTGCATGGATCAATGCATGGTTACACTTGATGGCATTGAAAATATCGATAAAGGGGAAGAAATATTTTTGATCGGTGGGTATGATGTTTGTGAGACTGCAGATGATGTTGCCGAAAAAATCGGAACCATTAATTATGAAATTGTTTCTATGATTTCCAAAAGAGTTCCCAGAATCTATAAAGAATAATGATTACACTTGCATATTTTCATATTTATTTATATAATATTCATGGTTATTTAAATATGATGCAACAATAAATCCGGCAAGATGTTGACTTGGAGGTGCACTAATGGATAGAGGAAATAACGGATTAGCACAATATCCAAAAAGCATACTAGAGTGTCCAGAGGTGAGAAGGCTGCATAGTATTAAAATCCAGGAAGAACTGGGTAGTTCTGCTGTAAGGAACTATTTAGATGACAGAGAAAAGTATCAGATCAAGAGTGTAATGATTTCTGGCTACCAGGAAATGGCGAACATCAATCTATCAATTGCCTGTGAGGGCATCTGTTTAGAAGAAGAAGTTCAGGAGCTCTTAGATAAAGTATTTGGAGAGTTATAATGAACGTAAAAAGAGGCGAGATATATATGGCCGACCTCAGTCCTGTGGTCGGCTCTGAGCAGGGTGGAACCCGGCCGGTTCTTGTAGTGCAGAATGATATTGGCAATCAGTACAGCCCAACAACCATTGTTGCGGCTATTACCAGTAAAATATCAAAAGCAAAGTTGCCGACGCATATAGAGCTATCAGCAAAAGAGAATGGGTTGCTCAAAGACTCGGTCATTTTACTTGAACAGTTGCGAACCATCGACAAAGCAAGGTTAAAGGACCGGATCAGTCAGGTGAAAAAACCACAGATGAACAAAGTGAATAAAGCACTAGAAATCAGCTTAGGTCTAATTGATTTATAGGTGATACATACATATTAATAAGCAGCCTTAAATGGCTGCTTTTCTTTTAAGAGACGGGGGAGAACAATGAAAAATAAAAATATATATATTTTTCTTATACTTATACTAAGCGCGGTATTATTTGTTACAGGCTGTACAATTGATAATGACTCAAAAGCAACAGGAGAAACAAATCCACCGGAAAAAGAAGAGACTCCTGCTGAAGAAGAAGTTTTCCCTCCTGAGCCATCCTATTTTGAAGAAATCGGAGCCAATGAGTTAGGCCGGATCATGATCCTTGAATATCATGTTATCGGAGAAGAAGATGGCCGATGGGCAAGAAGTTATACAAGTTTCCGTAAGGATCTTGAAAAACTTTATGAAGAAGATTATGTGCTGGTAAGTCTAAGAGATATGATTTTAGGAAACATTGACATTCCTGCAGGAAAATCACCGGTGGTTTTGACCTTTGATGATGCAACGGTTGGACAGTTTAGATATATAGAAGATGAAAACGGCAACCTAATCATTGACCCAAAATCCGGTGTTGGAGTTATGAAACAATTTTATGAAGAATACCCTGATTTTGGACTGGAAGCTACGTTTTTTGTTAATTACTATACACCCTTTGGACAGGGGCAGGAATTATCTAGACGGAAAATAGCAGAAGT
>SKKY01000068.1 GCA_007123515.1 Clostridia bacterium | reverse complement strand
CCAAGCTCCTCAGCTTGTTCAAAACGAAGCGCATTCGGGTTACTGCCTTCAGCTTCTTCTTTTTCATCAAGAATCTCAGTTAGTTCCTCTTCTAACTTCACCAATTCTTCTTGTAGTTCTTCTCTTTCTTCCTCTGTCAGTTCAGATTCCTCATCTTCAAGTTTTGCCTTGATTTCTTCGATTCTCTGCTCAGTTTCAAGGATTGTCAGCGCATCATAATGGCTGTCAAGCTCTTCTATAACCTTTGCCAGTTCCTCTTCTACCTCTGCAAGTTCTTCTTTTGCTGCCAATTCCTGCTCTTCTGTCAGGTCAACTATCACAAACGTATCCTTAAGTTGTTGTTCCCTTTCCTGAAGTTCTGAATGCCTTTCCTCTAGCTCATCGATCAGGCCCTGTAATGTTTCAACTTCATCTTTTTCATCCTGACTTTCTTCGATTGTGTTGTCTGTGTCATTTTGTGCGGTATCTTCTGCATAAGCGCTGAAAATAAGGCACCCGGAAAGCAGCAGGATCAGCATCAATACTAACTTTTTTTTCATGTGGTACACCCCCATATGTTCCCAGCCAAAGGCATTGCCTCTGAGTGGGTGATCATTTCCTCAATTTTTTCAAAGTATAGACCCTGTCCGTTAAAAGCACAAGTATCAGAAAAACAATCAAGACGTATTTCCTATAGAATTTTCTGAAAACATAACGGTTAAAAAAAACATAATAAATACAATTTTATTCACTTATTTCCTTGACATTAGTCCTGTTCATAAGATAGACTGTATGTAACAAAAGTACCATTAGGAAAATAATATATAGAATTACAGTGAAAAGGCAAAGCTATCGAAAGGTAGTGACGCAAAGCTAAAGGGACTAACACGGATATCCGTTATGTCAGCCAGTTGCCAAGGTAGGAAATCAGCTAATAAAGCTTTTTGCCTTCTCTTAGGCAGAAAGCTTTTTCTTTTTTCACTTGTATAAAGGCAAAACTATCGAAAGGTAGTGACGCAAAACTAAAGGGGCTAAGGTGATTGATCACTATGCCAGCCAGCTACCGGAGGTGTAAAAAAATGGTAAGACAATCAAGACTCCTGAGAGTCTTAGCAATCACATTATTGGTTGCGTTCGCATCAACCGTTCTCGTTCCTTCAGCCATGGCAAGCAATTTCAGAGTATCATTTAAAAACACTAACATAGAAATTACGAGCCCGACAGTGAATCAATCTGGTTACAACGGGCACATCACAATCACAGGAAAATCTTCATTAGATACCGTATACCTGGCCTTTAGAGGACCGGGAGGGGAAATGACAGTGAATCCTGTAAACGTAACTAACGGTGCATTCGCACTGGATACCAACTTACGGTTTGGGCAAGGAACCTACACCGTTTGGGCAGGATCTGATTCAAGAAGATTTGACGGTTCAATCCGGTTTGAAGTTGTTAATGATGAAACAGCAACAACGGCTTATCTGACAGAATCGGCTTATGTTGACAGTGAACATCCTTTGATTCAGGAAAAGCTTGCTGAAATTACTAACGAAAACATGACAGACATTGAAACATTAAAAGCCATTCATGCTTTTGTTGCATCAAATGTAGCATACGATTATGAACTTTTCAGAAGTGGTGAAAACATTCTGACAAAAGCCAGTGATACATTACAAGCTTTAACAGGTACTTGCAGAGACTACAGCTTCCTGTTTGCCGCTCTTTCCAGAGCCGCAGGGATTGAAACAAAAGTGGTTTACGGTGACGCATCAACATCAGCCTGGGGCACAGCCCTTCACGCCTGGAACGAAGCTTATGTAAACGGCGAATGGATCTCTATCGACACAACATGGGATGCAGGGTTTCTTAGAAATGGTTCTTTTGTTCAGGCACCAACGACAAAATACTTTAATCCAAATGCAGCCGTCTTCGGCATGACGCACACGCCGACGATATATACAACTCATTAATTATTTAATTGTCATACAGCAAGAATAAAAAAGGTGAAATCACATAGTTGATTTCACCTTTTTTGTATCTTTTTGAATTAGCTTTAATAAATCCTAAAATCCTAAAGTGGATGATAAGCTGGATAAACCGTTTCGTTTATAAGCGAAGTAAAAGCTTCATTTGGAATGCTTTTTTTACTGACTCTTTACTGGTATCTCTTACATAAAAACAGGGCGCCTTTTGTTGCTTTAGGCGCCCTGTTTCTTGTTCTTAATAATTATCCGATCGGTCTTTATACTTCTCTTCTTCTTAAGGCTATTGTTCCAGCCATGATTAAGAATAGGCCGGCTGTAACATAGACAGCTGCAGATACGCCACCTGTGTCAGGAAGCGGCGGTGCTACAGGAGCTGCCGGAGCTGGTTCTTCTTCAAATTCGATAACTTCATCAAGAAGAACATCATCACTTGGAAGAGCCGGAACTCCTGTGTCCGGAATATTCACAGTTTCCTGTGGAGGATCCTGAACGATAATTGTTGTAATCGGACCATCATCACCCGGTGGTGTTTCATCTACGGGATCTTCTGGCTCAGGTTGCGTACATAAAACTCTGCTTGATACTACACCTTCACCGGTATTTTGCACTTTACCATTTACGGAGATAATCGCGATATCACTTTCTCCGGATACAGGGATCGTACTAAACGTGTTAGACCCATTGCCTGGTACCGTTATTGTACCCATTTGTTCTGAATCCATAATCTTCCAGGTTACTTCAACACTGTATGGATTCGGGTTATTCACTTTCCAGTTATAGGTTATTTCCGGATCATCCGTACAAATTGCTACAAGTTCCAGATCGTTATAGCAGAATCTGTCAGTAACCGCAATGACTTTATCATCAATAGTCATTTCAAACGTATTGGGTGTACCCATTACCATATCTGTTTGTATCTCTACCATACCATTAGCCGGGGCGGTAGCGGTTCCGTTTTGGGTCGGATCATCTTTAATCACCCAATCGAAAGTAACCGGTTCATCATTAGGATTACTTACTACCCACTTACTTAATATTCCTGTTTCACCTGAACAAATTGACTCTACAGTTAAAGGAAGGAGTTCACCTTCTTCTTTTGGTTCGCATCGTTTAGAATTACTGGATGCTGTAGAAGTTCTTGTTTTACCATCCGGTCCTTTTACTGTCCAAACCAGGTTTGATCCATCAAAGGTGATCGAGAACACTTTTCTGTGACGACCCGGCAGGAAGTTTTCCGTTTTTGGTTCATCATTATTAAATACCGTTCCCGTTAATTTGCTTACTTCAACCTCAACCGGAACATCATTGTCACTTAAGTAGCCAAACCAGGCTCTGTATATTCCGTCACCAAGATCTTCCACACATTCAAGCACAGGAGAAACTCTTTCGTTTGTTTTACCACAGCGCTGAGAATTGCTGCTGGCCGTAGCCGTACTTGTTTCTCCATCAGGACCGGTTAACGTCCAGACAAGATTCTCTCCGTCGAACTGTGTTTCAAATACTTTTACCTGTCTGCCAGGTAAAAAACCTTCACTCATTGGTTCAGAGCCATCAAGGACACCACCCGTAAAGTAACTGTCCTGAGCATCTACGGTAACATCGTTATGGTTTACATAACCCCAATGGGCTGTAAATGTACCGTCATCATTTTCTGTGACACATTCCAGTACCGGGCTGATCGATAAGAATTCGGGCTCCGGCTCTTGTCCCGGACAGTAATCTGAAATTCTAAATGATCCCGGCCTTCCAAGTTCACCTTCAAAATACAATGTGGCTTCCAGTCCATCTACGTCAAAATATGGTGTATAGAAATGCCAAACATTTGCATTAAGGGGTTCTCCTGGCTGATAGGATCCACTTCCTGTTCCACCTAAAACTAATTCAGGATTTGATGAATCACCTTTAGTGTTAACAACCCAGTGAATCCAACCGTCTTCTTTGGTTCCCCGGTTTTCATCAGCCTTGTCACAATCCTCAGAGTCTTTGCCATTTCCTCCCCATGTTATAGGAGAGACTATAGCCGTTTCGCCTGTAGCAGTTTCTGCAACCTCAGTTATTGTCGCAAAAGTAATCTCCTGCTGATCTTCCTGTGTCTGTGCTATGGCGCCTTGAGGTATAATAAGTGCTAAGAGCATCATCATAACCAAAAACACAGATGTTAATTTTCTTCTTTTTCTCAAAATAATTCCACCTTTCAAATTTGGTATAAAAATAGCGAAAGACAACAGAAGTATTAGAAAAAGCTTTTTGCCTAAGAGAAGGCAAAAAGCTTAATTAGCTGATTTCCTACCTTGGCAACTGGCTGACATAACGGATATCCGTTAAACCCCTTTAGTTTTGCATCACTATCTTTCAATAGTTTTGCCTTTTCAAAGTAATCAATATTCAGTTTCCTTATAGTTCTGTTGTCATTCCAAACTTTCTTTATGATAAGCTTTTACCTGTTATTAAAAAGTTTGAAACTTTTTTATTAACTTTATACTACTAAATTTTGTGCGCTATTCCTGGTCCACTAACATCGCTCTGACGACCATTCGCTGTTCACTGCTTCCTACAGGATGACAGGTAGTAAGCGTTAGCGCTGGGGAAGTCGTATTATCAATAACACTCCAGTCGTTGTTGGCAATCACAAAGACTCTTTCTACCTCGTAAATAAACGTCTCCTGGCCATAGGTTAAGAAGATCTCATCTCCGGGGTCTAGTTCATTAACCCGGGCAAAGGGTGCGCCGTACGTATTCCTGTGACCGGCAATGGCCGTATTTCCCTCTCCCGGCATATGGCTTATCTCATAAAAACCCGGTGCTTTTCTTAGCGTAGGAACGGATGTTCCATTTAAGATCACCGTATCAATATCAATAGAAGGAATCTTTAACAGAAATAGAGCTCCAGAAAGACGTGCTGCTTCCTTCTCTCTCTCTCTTTCCTCATTTGAAAATTGCTGATACATCAACCTTCCTACATAATCTTCTTCAGGATCGGTAAACACTATATTTTCTAAGTCGTCATCTGCGGGAAGAGCATTTCGCAACTGATTCTGTTGATAGCTATAAAAAGCATCAGTAAAAAAAGGATAAACGAGTAAAGAGATCCCCGCAAGAATAAAGAGGATACTGATGATTCTTTTGACCATAAGGCCTGTACTTTTTCTTTTATTTGTACGAGATTTCATATCCTCACCTTCTTTCTAATACCCTAGTATATATCTATATTATACACCTATTTCGCAGTTTTTAACCATGCCAAATTGATACTACTTCTAAACCACAGAGGGCTTTTCCCATTCTAACATGCAAAAAGCCCTCTGCGCTATGCACAAAAGACTTTGAAAACCTTTTAAAAAAACAGTTCCTTCTATTATAGTCCGGATGCTTTCTGTTCCTGGTAAAATCTACCATAACTAAAGAACGCAATCACCATAAACATCAAAGCAATGCCAATCAGAACCAGACCGGCCGGAGAATCCGGAACCAGCACACGCAAAGGGATAGCCAAAAACAACACTGCGGTTGCAACTTTACCATATTTATTAGAAGGAATTGCAAATTTCCCCTTTCGGAAATACAAATATGCACCGGCAAAAATCATAAATAATTCTTTAGCCAAAATAAAGGCGATCAGCCATAAAGGAAGATTTCCACTGATCCATAAAGTTACAAGAGCCGTAAGAAGCATCAGTTTATCGGCAAGTGGATCCAGAACTTTCCCAAACTGGGTCACCACATTAAAACGCCGAGCCAGGTACCCATCAAGAAAATCTGTAAACCCGGCAAAAATAAAAATACCGATCGCAATCTTTTTTCCGTCAGGATGAGATGAAAAAAAAGCTATTGGAAATAACGGAACAAGACACAATCTGAAAAATGATAAAATATTAGGAATATGCTTCATTGAAAACCTCTTTTTTAAAGTCCGGATCAAACACAACTTTCTTCTTGACGATCCTTTATATTTTTTACCTTATCTTTCTTGCTTTTAATCAATTATCACACAGAAACAAAAAATATCAAGCAACGTTTTATGATTTGACAAAATAGTCGACTGTTACTATAATGGACACCGTTGTCCGTCTAAAAAAAGAACAGACAATAAAAATTAGTAAGGATGTGAATGACTATGAACGGGCCATCCATACAATTATGCCCGAGCATTACAAGAAATCATGCCTATGCCTTAGTCGACTGGCTACGTGATGATGAAGTACGGCAATATTTAACCGAATCACAGGATGTATCAGCAGATATTGAAAGAATTCTTAGCACCGTCGTTCTTCCTGATTTATCCTGTTTCTTTAATCAGAACGGCCGTTTTTTTATGATTACTACCGATGACCACGAACCGGTTGGCTTTGTCCGACTGGCTGCGAAAAATAATGAAACGGAAATCGTTATTACCATTGGCGATAAGAATAACTGGGGTAAAGGCTTAGGCCCCTGCGCCATCCGCAAAAGCATGGAGACCGCTTTTTTTGAGATGCGTTCAGAAAAAGTGATTGCAAAAATACACAAGGATAATCAGCGAGCCAAAAGAGCTTTTGAAAATGCAGGGTTTAGCCTTGAAGATAACGCCTCCGCTTTTCATACTTTCTCAATTAGCATGGATCGTTACCTCGAGATCATCCGCACCCATTCTGCCGCTGCCACAGTTAGTGATAACGCATCTTTAGAAGACAATGATACCGAGCTATACCTTTCAGAGAATGACTGGCAGAAGCTTAAACAAATTACCGATTATGAATGGCATGTACCTGAACCCTTTGAGCCCTACATTGAAGAACTAGAGGCAGAAATCAATAAAGCTTTTGTAATCGAACCTGAACAACTTCCTGACAATGTGGTTTCGATGAACTCGAAAGCACTGGTGGAATATGATGGGGCTGAAATAGAAGTGGCTTTAGTCTATCCTGAAGAAGCCGACTGGTCGGCTTCTAAATTATCCGTACTAACACCTTTAGGAACAGCGATTATCGGAAGCCGTGAAGGCGATGTTATAAAAAAAGAACTGCAATCCGGTTATGCTGAAATTCAGATTAAAGAAATTCTTTATCAACCGGAAGCTGCAGGCGATTATCATTTATAGAAAAAAGTAAGAGCGTCCTTTTTGAGGGCGCTCTTTGTATGTTATGAATGATATTAACCAATTTTACCGACAGGAGAAAGGTAGATCACAAATTCATCTTCCCCGTCGACCCCAAGCAACTCATCTGCTATTTTCTGATCATAGGCAGCAATCGCACAAGTTCCTGCATTGATGCTTTCGCAGGCCAGATATAAGTTCTGACCGACATGTCCGGCATCCAAGGCTATCACCTTATAAGAGGCCTCCCCATAACGCCACTCCATC
Source organism: Clostridia bacterium (assembly GCA_007123515.1). Classification (GTDB taxonomy): domain Bacteria; phylum Bacillota; class Peptococcia; order Peptococcales; family SKKY01; genus SKKY01. The sequence continues at coordinate 11,395 of SKKY01000068.1, read as the reverse complement.
CGATAGGGAATCGCTGTCCAGATAAAGGTAACTGCAGCTTTTCCGGCAAAAGGCTGACGCAAGGCAGCTTCTGCGGTACGCTTAAAGAGTGATTCCGGCTCGGATTCTAATACCAGCTCATGACTCGAAGGAAGATAACGATAGATCCCTTCCTTTAGGCCTTCTACATTAAATATTGCAAGGTAGGTTTCAAAGGCATGCCGGCATCCCGCTGATGGGACGGTCCTAAAAGATGTACCTGAAATTACCTCTCTGACACCCTGTACCGACCATAACAGAAAAGCAAGCTCTTCTAGGGTTAATGGCTCTTTGCTATATCGCCTGTGCGACTTTCTTCGGGCAATCGCATCTTTAACAGAGACCTCACTAATCCCTGTCCATTCTTCCGGCTTTGGCAGCTCTATTTTCACTGCCTCTGGCTTAACCTCTTTCTCAATTGCCGGCTGTTTGACACCAAGGCTTTGATCCGTATTTCTAAAATCCGTTTTCTGACGAATGTCATCTTTTAAGAAATTTCGAAGAATCTTTCTTTGCTCATTCATACATCGTTTCCTCCTACTTCTTTTTCATATTTTCTTTCTAAAAAAATCCTCTACACATAAAAGATATATATCATAGTGACCGAGACAAAGAGAAAAATCAGACTCATCAATCCTCCAACCCGGATAAAGTCTTTATTTGTATATTTTCCTGGGCCTTTTATGTATGCATTTACTTGGTGCGTGGGAAGAATGAACGAATTTGATGCAGATACGGCGACCAACAAAGCCAAGCCCTTGGGATCCATGCCAAAACTTGAGGACATTACCAAAACAATAGGAACCAGCAATACCGTCGCAGCAGCATTTGACATAAATAGAGAAAATACTGCTGTAATCAGAGCAATCACCAGAAGAATGGTAAAATCAGGCCAGGCATGCGTAATTCCGATTATCACTTCAGCTGATAATTCTGCGGCTCCGCTTTTTTCAAAGGCAATTCCCAGTGGTAACAAACCTGCTAGTAAAAAGACCGTTTTCCAGTCTACCGCCTTATACAGATCTTCTTTAGGAATCACTCCAAAAAGCAGCATGATGATGGCGCCCGTTAGAAAACTTAATGGTAAAGAAAGACCAAACATCACTAAAAAGACACTTAACCCCAATGCCAAAAGGGAGATATTGCTTTTTATTTTATTGTGTTCTTTTTGTATTGGCTTTACATCAGTAATAACCACAAAATCCTTAGACTCTTTTATTCTTTTAATGGCCTCCCATCGGCCAAAAACGATGATTTGCAAACCTGCCTCTAAGGGTCGTTCTAATACTCTGAGTCGGTCTCCTTCTGGGCTGATATAGGTAATCGGCTCTATCTTGAAATTTTTACGAATCGACACTTCCTTTAACGTTTTTCCGACAACCGAAGATTTTGGTGGAATAATGATTTCGGCAAAACCAGCGACCTTTTCATTACTTAGCTCGTGGAATACATAGAGAATCGTTTTCAAATCCAGATCAAAACTGGTATGAAACTCTTCAATGTATTCAAAGCGACCGAAAACGGCAATTCTTTGTCTGGCATTTAATCGGCTTTTTCTCCAGGGAGTATAGGTTGTGCTTCCTGAATCCCATATAGCCAGAATATGAATCTTGTTCATCGCCCATAATTCTATTTCCTCTATGGTCTTGCCCACTAAAGGGCTGCCTTCCTTGATTTCTATTTCATACACTTTTTTCGGCAAATCATAGATACTCAAAATATTATCCGTTTTACCATTCTCTTCTTTATCATCAGTAAAAAGCGCATCTCCGGCAAAAAAGAAGTATATGATTCCGGCGGCAAATAATGCCAGCCCCACAGGAGTAACACTAAAAAAATTCAATGGTGTTAATCCACCTTCAAGCAGCAGATCGTTAAGAATAATCAGCGGACTCGAAGCAATCATTGTTAACGTTCCTCCCATAATGCCAACAAAACCCATGGGCATGATGATTTTTCTGAGATTCACATTCGCACTTTCACTTATTTTTTTAGCTACCGGTAAAAAGAGAGCTACCGCTCCAATATTCTGCAAAAAAGAAGAGATCAATCCTGTAGCTCCGGCGATATAGGCCATCACCGTCCGACTCTTAGTTCCAGCTCTGCCCGAAATAAACGTAGCGAGAAAATTCAGGGCTCCGGAGGATTCAATGCCATAACCAAGAATCATTACTGCGATCACAGTAATCACCGCATTCGAAGAAAACCCCGAAAATGCCTCCTCCGGAGTGATCACTTTTGTCCAAGGAAGAATCACCATAATGATAATCGCTACAATATCCGTTCTTATCTTTTCCGTAGAAAAGAGGATAATCGCTAACAGCAAAACCATAAACGATACAATGATGTCATAACTCATAGAAATCCCCTCACTCTTTCTTCCTTCCTTTCTTACCCCTACGGATTTCTCTCTAATCAAAAAGAGCTCCTAATAAAAAGGAACTCTTTTTCTAAGTATTATTCTTCTGTTATTTTTCCATCCTCTTAGCCGATATAATCCACGGAGCCGGGAAAGGATCTACCAGGTTCTTGCTGTTAACTCTTGATACTCCGACGTTAATAATTTCCGTTCGCTCCAGCTCGTTGTTTTTAAAAATCTCCGGCATATCCATCAGCAATTCAAAATCCAGGGTATAAAACACGAAATCCATTTCCGGATTCACCGCAAGCAGGTTTTGTATTTCATGATTCGTTCTTTTTGAAGCAACAATAAAGGCCATGTCTGGTACCGGAAGATTTGATGGATAACCACCTTCCAACGAATCAATAATATTCACATTTTTCAAACCAAATTTTGCCGCATTTTCCATCATCGTTTCCTGATCCCTCGGATCATATTCCACAGCAGTAACACTACCTTCATCAGCAATCAGCGCTGTTTCAACAGCAATGCTCTCCCCGGAAACAATACAAATATTATCTCTGTCGGAAAGATTTAACTTGCTCATAATTACAGCACGAACTTCCCTGCATACATATTGAACCGAACCACAGGAGAAACGACTGTTCTCCATACCGATCGGATAATTAGTGGCCGCATCCGGATTGATAATCAGCATCGCAGCCGAAGCATTAATCCCACGATCAATCATGTCTGCTACTCTGTCGTGCTTAATGTCTCCCTCAGGATCCGAGCCCTCGTTATACCAAATGGTGCAATCACCAAGTTCTGCATTCCACATATCATAAAAAATATCAGGATGACCGGCATCCGTAAAAACAAGCACCGCTTCATTATGCATCACCGTCGGAATCAGATTCTTGTTTTTCCCCGTAATATCGAGCATCTTCAGCTTTGCCAGACTGATGTCCATATTCGCTGAAAAATACCGGAGCCAGGATAAAATCACTTCATTCGTAAACATTGTTTTTTCCACGGGCGTCTCCTCCTTATAAGCCTGATCAGGCTAATCATATCATATTCTACGCAATTACTTTACCCTTTTTATCCACCGGTGCGCTCTAGCAACCGTTCCCATTTTTTATCCACGTCTTTCTGGGCTTCTTCAATCATCCATTCATTACCTTTTTCAAACATATGACGGAACCGTCCCTGGCTCTTTAAAAATTCCTCCACCGGACGCTTTTTCTTTGGTACATACGTCAAACGCCAGACGCCCTCTTCTACTTCAAACATCGGCCAGATGCAGGTATCCACCGCCAGTTGCGTTATCTCAGCAAACTTAGCCATCGGATAATCCCAACCTCTCGGACACGGAGCCAGTATATTAACAAAGGCTGCCCCTTCCGTATAAATGGACTTACGGGACTTCATGTGCAAATCTCTCATATTACCCACCGGCGCTGTTTGGGCCACATACGGAATATTGTGAGCCACCATGATTTCCGTTAAATCTTTCTTACTTTGTTTTTTTCCGCACTGTGCTGAACCTACCGGCGAAGTCGTGGTTCTGGAAAACGCAGGTGTCGATGAAGCACGCTGAACACCGGTATTCATATAGGCTTCGTTATCATAGCAAACATAAACCATATCATGGCCACGTTCCATCGCTCCCGAAAGAGACTGAAAACCGATATCATAGGTTCCACCATCTCCACCAAACGTAATAAATTTATAGTTTTCGTCGATTTTTCCACGACGCTTTAATGCCTTGTAAGCCGCCTCTACACCCGAACAAGTCGCCGCTGCATTTTCAAATGCCGAGTGAATAAAGCTGTCGGTATAGGCTGTATAGGGGTAGAAAAAAGTAGATACCTCCAGACAACCTGTAGCATTGGTTACCACCGCTTTATCTTCTTCATCAAGGGCGCGTAACACACCGGCCACAACAATCCCTGCACCGCAACCGGCGCACAATCTGTGCCCTCCGGTCAGACGAAACGGCTTCTCTACTTCTTTTTTTAGATTATATACTGTACTCATAGGATCGCCTCCTTTGATCTGTGTCCCATATGACTATACACCGGTCCGGTTTCTCCGCTTTTTATAATTCCGGCCAACCGTTCAAAAATCATTTCAAAATCTCCGGTCTTTACATCACGACCGCCCAAACCATACACCAAGTTAATCAGATACGGACGATCTTTCAGATCATATAACGCACTGCGGGTCTCAGCAAATAAAGGGCCACCATTAGCTGAGAATCCTTCCGATTTATCCATTACCGCTACGGCTTTTGTATTAGCCAGGGCTTTAGCCAGTTCCTCTCCAGGAAAAGGCCGAAAAACTCTGATTTTGATGGCTCCGGCTTTAATTCCTTTTTCACGAAGCATATCAACAGCAGCCTTGGCTGTTCCAGCACTTGATCCAATCAGAATGACAGCTAGTTCAGCATCATCCATTCTATACTCTTCGATCAGATCATATTTTCTGCCAGAAATCTTTTCAAATTCCCGTGCAACTGTAAGGATTCTGGCTTTAGCAGCCTTCATCGCTTCGGCTTCCTGTACTTTATGTTCCATATAGTAGGCACTTAAATCATAAGGCCCTACTGATAAAGGATTTTCTTTTTTTAACAGGTAATGTTCCGGAGTGAATTCCCCGACGAAGTTCTTAACTAACTCGTCATCTAAAAGTTCTATGTTCTCCACGGAATGACTGGTAATGAAGCCGTCCATACAGGTCATGACCGGCAACCGAACCTCCGGGCTCTCTCCGATCGGCATCGCCATAATAAAGTTGTCATACGCTTCCTGGTTGTTTTCGGCATAGATCTGAATCCATCCGGCATCGCGAGCTCCCATCGAGTCAGAATGATCGTTGTTAATGTTAATGGGACCTGATAACGCACGGTTGACACAGGCTAAGGTAATCGGAAGCCGGCTTGATGATGCCACATATAATAGCTCATACATTAACGCCAATCCGCAGGCTGATGTGGCGCAAACCGCTCTGGCACCGGCTGCCTGAGCCGCAATGCAGACTGACATTGAGCTGTGCTCAGATTCAACCGGAACAAATTCTGTGTTTATTTCCCCGTTACAAACATAGGTTGCTACATATTCTGTAATCTCAGTTGAAGGCGTAATCGGGAAAGCACCCATTACATCCGGGTTGATTTGTTTTATTGCATAGGCAACGGCTTCGTTGCCGGATAAGCAAGTTATCATTTTGGTTCACCTCCGCTAACCATAGTAATGGCCGGAAACGGACATACTTCCATACAGATCCCGCACCCTTTACAATGCATATATTCAAATTCCAAACGTTTTCCATCTTTTACCGGGATCGCACTGTCCGGGCAGAATGGAATGCAAAGCATACAATGCTTACATTCTTTTTCATGAAAGATTGGCGTGTCGGTTCTCCAGGTACCAGTATTAAACAAACGGGCGGTTCCCGGTTCGTAGATTTCTCCACCAGGTGTTAAATCCTGCCAGGCTGTTTGTTCATTTATGTCTTTTGCACGAATCATTTTACTCATCCTGCCTGTACCTCCTCCATCGATTTTTTAAGTGTCGCCATGTTGCCTGCAATCACCTGAGGTTTTGCTGCAAATTTATATTGAAATGATTTTTCTATGTCTGCTAAAAATCTGTCGGGTTCCAATACACCGCTTACCTTTACGGCCGCAGCCAGCATGGGTGTGTTTGGGAAGTTTTGCCCTAGAATCTCTTCTGATATACGGCGGGCATCAATGGTATAGATTTTTCCTTTCCAGCCACGTAACTTTGAACGCATATCTTCAGGAGCACTCGGTGTATTAATTAGTACCGCCCCCTTTTCCTTAAGCCCTCCGGTTACATCCACACTGTCAATTAGTGTTTCATCAACAACAATAACGTAATCAGGAAAATAGATGAAGGAATGAATGTTGCAGCGTTCTTCACTGATACGGTCATAGGCCGTAATCGGTGCCCCCATCCTTTCTGGTCCGTACTCAGGAAAGCCCTGTACGAATTTTCCTTGTTGGCCTGCTACTTCTGCAAGCATCAAGCAAGCCATTTTGACACCTTGTCCGCCCCGGCCATGCCAGCGGAATTCTACCATTTCATTACCTGCCATTTGTAACCCCTCCAGTCGTTATATTTAAAAAAGAATAAAAAAAGCTTCCGTCCCTTTCGGGACGAAAGCCTAAAAGACAATCGCTGTACCACCCATTACATATTACTGCATACCATCATATGCGCTCCCGGTAACGGGGGAAACCGTCGGAGCCTACTTGAAAAATCTTTCGGTCCGCAACTCAGGAGTGATTTTCGGATTCAGCCTACTGGTACCGGGCTCGCACCTGTCCCCGGCTCTCTGAAACGTTCGGTTAAAACTTACTCTCTCCGTCAACGATTTTAACATCTGAATTATCATAGAGTATAGCACCGGGAAACTACAGGGTCAATAAGTATGATTTATTTAATTGAGAAACTATTTTTTCCACAAAGCCCTACAGCAATGTTTGTCTTTTGTTTTTTTAAATGACACACCTCTACTAACTCTCACCACCTATTTCGATTATTAAATCGAAATTTCTGAAACTCCAATCCCAGGCTATCTTGTAACAGGGCTGGGCAACTTTTACAGAGATAAGATTTATCCGGAAGGACTTCTATGGACCTTTAAGGGTGAAGGAAAAGATGAAACTGTAGAAGAGCTGCCAATATATGAAGGCCCTTCTGAAGAAATAATTATCGTAGAAGAAGCACCAGCGTTACCGGATGCCGGGAACAATACAGCAATGATTAGAATTTTCGGACTTCTGATACTAACAGCAGGTGTGATACTCACGCTTTCTGAAAGTAGAAAATTTCCGATTAATACGATCTGTTTATCACAATTATTATTAAAGGCTAACCTTAGGGTTAGTCTTTTTTTTATTAAAAAAATGAAATGTTTGACAAATATCTCAATCCATGTTTTAATAATACTCATACCCCCAAGGGGTACAATAAGATGATAAAATTTTATATATATATGACAAGGAGTGATTCAACTTATGAACAATCAACAAACAACTTATACCCCTCAATTTTTTCTTGCAGCTTTGGGTAATGGCGGGCTGACGGTATCGCTTTACATGTACCTGATGTTCCTGGTGAAACACGCAGGATTCCCAATGGCCAATTTTGAACATCTTTATCCCGTTATTACCGGAAGTAACTATCCGGTTGCCATCGCTACTGCGTTAGTATCTGTCGGGATCATCTATTTTGCTTTCCGTCATTTCTCTCTGTTACTATGGAATCTCAAACAGTTTTCAGCTTTTAAGGCTTCTGAAAACTTCGAAAGCTTTAAAACTGGTAAAAATGCATTATCGTTAATGACGATTCCGCTGACACTTGCGATGAGTGTTAACGTAGCTTTTATTCTTGGTGGCGCTTTCATCCCGAATCTGTGGAGCATTGTAGAATATCTATTTCCTTTTGCTCTGATTGCTTTTGGATTAATTGGCTTCTACGCGTTTAAAACTTACATCGACATTACCTCCCCTCTGCTTATTAAGGGTGGTTTGGCAAACGATGAAACCAACCATTTTTCAAGAATGATTTCTTCATTTGCATTTGCTATGGTTGCCGTAGGCTTCTCCGCATCAGCGGCAATGAGTCATATGACACTGACTCATACGATTGGTTTTATCGGTGCCGTTTTCTTCTCAGTCATTTCTGTTGGTGTTTTACTTGTCGAGTTTGCCAAAGGCATCCGCGGAGTCTTTAGCAAAGGGCTTGCGTTTGAATTGTCCCACAGTATCTGGATTATGATCCCCATTTTAACAATCTTAGGTATTACGATCGTTCGTTTAACAGCAGCCGTTTCCCATAACCTTCTGCAAACAGCTATGCCAGCCTATTTTCTCTTTATTGTTCTTAGTGTCTTTTTCTCCATTCAAATCATTTTCGGTATCGTCGGATATCGGGTGATGAAAGACAACGGTTACTTCCGCACCTTTGTAAAAGAGAATCATAGTAATCCTGGCTCTTACGCTTTAATTTGCCCGGGAGTGGCGGCTTTTGTAATGGGTATGTTCTTTATTGGATGGGGCCTGATCGAAACAGGCATTATGGTTAAGTACTCTTACGTACATTTAGGATCTATTGCCTTACTGGCCATCATTCAGTACAAAACCATTCGCACAATGTTTACCCTCGACAAAAAATACTTTGCAAAAGACAACCCTGTTGTTATGCCCGCCTCTCAGTAATATAAGTTTATCCGCAAAAGCATCCTGCTCTTTTTGAACAGGGTGCTTTTGTTTTTTCATAAAGTGAAGGTTTTAGTGGCGGTTAGTTATCGGATAAAAACAGATAATAGATTTTTACTGTTAGTCAGCTGTCAAATGAGGGTAAGATGCTTAAATAAGTAAGATTCATTATATTCTGGAAGGAGAATTATTTATGAGCGAACAGAGCAAATGCCCGGTAACCGGGAAGACAAAAAGCATGGTTTCCGGCGCCGGTCCCTCGAACAGAGATTGGTGGCCGGATCAACTAAACCTTAAAATTCTGCACCAACATTCAAAGAAGAGTAACCCCTTAGACGAGGATTTTAACTATGCAGAAGAATTTAAAAAACTGGATTTACAAGCAGTAAAAGAGGATTTGTACAAGTTAATGACGGACTCCCAGGATTGGTGGCCTGCTGATTATGGCCATTACGGCCCCCTCTTTATCCGAATGGCCTGGCACAGTGCTGGTACCTATCGGATGGGTGACGGTCGCGGAGGTGCCGGAACAGGGTCACAACGTTTTGCGCCACTAAACGGCTGGCCGGATAACGCGAACCTGGATAAAGCCCGTCGCCTTCTGTGGCCGATCAAGAAAAAGTATGGAAAAAAGATTTCATGGGCTGATTTAATGATCTTAGCAGGAAATTGTGCACTTGAATCGATGGGCCTTAAAACATTTGGATTTGGGGGAGGACGTGAAGATGTCTGGGAGTCTGAAGAAGATATTTACTGGGGTTCTGAAGATGAATGGCTGGGCGACCAGCGCTACTCAAAAGACCACGAACTGGAAAACCCTTTAGCAGCAGTCCAAATGGGGTTAATCTATGTGAACCCGGAAGGCCCCGGTGGTGAGCCAAATGCAATTGCCTCAGGCCTTGATGTCAGAGAAACCTTTGCCAGAATGGCAATGGACGATAAAGAGACTGTCGCACTAGTTGCCGGTGGCCACACTTTTGGTAAATGCCATGGAGCCGGACCTGCCGATCATGTAGGACCCGATCCTGAAGCAGCGCCAATCGAACAACAGGGATTAGGCTGGAAGAACAGTTTTGGAGTCGGAAAAGGTGGCGATACCATAACCAGTGGTATTGAAGGCGCCTGGACCCCTACGCCTATTACCTGGGATAACACCTATTTTGAAGTTCTATTTAAATATGACTGGAATCTGGAAAAAAGTCCAGCCGGTGCCTGGCAGTGGAAACCTACTGATCCCGAGGCAAAAACTACCGTTCCCGATGCTCACGATCCGGCCAAAACTCACGCACCCATGATGACAACAGCCGATTTATCTTTACGGATGGATCCGGTCTATGGCCCGATATCCAAAGACTTTTATGAAAACCCCGATAAATTCGCTGATGCATTTGCCAGAGCCTGGTTTAAACTGACACATCGTGATATGGGTCCGCGTTCTCGTTATCTGGGTCCGGAAGTTCCGGAAGAAGAATTAATCTGGCAGGATCCTGTACCTGAAGTTGACCACGAACTAATCAATAAAGACGATATCAAAGAATTGAAAGCCAAAATTCTTGATTCCGGTCTGGCTGTCTCTCAGTTAGTTTCGACCGCTTGGGCTTCTGCCTCTACTTTCCGTGGATCAGATTATCGTGGTGGTGCCAATGGTGCCCGCATTCGTCTGGCTCCTCAAAAAGACTGGGACGTCAATGAGCCAATGAAGCTCCAGGCAACTCTGCAAGTATATGAAACGATCCAAAAAGAATTTAACAACGCTCAAAGTGGTAATAAAAAGGTGTCTCTAGCTGATTTGATCATTTTAGGTGGTTGTGCCGCTGTTGAACAGGCTGCTAAAAACGCCGGATTCGATATCGAGGTTCCTTTCCATCCGGGAAGAACTGATGCTACAGCAGAGCAAACTGATGCTGCAGCTTTTGAAGTATTAGAACCTTCTGCTGATGGTTTCCGCAACTACCAAAAGGCCAAATTTTCGGTTAAGGCAGAAGAAATGCTTATCGACCGTGCTCAGCTGTTAACGCTGACAGCGCCGGAAATGACGGTACTTATCGGGGGAATGCGAGTCCTGGATGCCAATTATGGTCAGGCTAAAGAAGGGGTCTTTACAAAACAAACCGAGACCCTAAGCAATGACTTCTTTGTTAATCTTTTAGACCTGAATACCGCCTGGAAACCAACAAAAGAAAACGATGAGATCTTCGAAGGCTTTGACTCCGCAAGTGGTGAACGCAAATGGACAGCCAGCCGCGTCGATTTGATCTTAGGATCAAATTCCCAGCTGCGGGCTATTGCTGAAGTTTATGCCGAAGATGATGCTAAAGAAAAATTTGTCAGAGATTTCATAGCCGCATGGAATAAAGTAATGAATGCTGATCGATTCGATCTTGTATAAGACTTATCAATAACGAGTAAAGCCCCTGCAGCAGGGGCTTTACTATTTTATGTTCTACACCCAAAGCCTGATTCCAATGATCCCCCAGTAGGTTAAGTACAGGGTTATCGTCATATTTGCTATCGAAAGTAATAGGGAATAGATTCTTAATGAAAGACGGGCTTCTTTTTTCCAGCTTCTAATAATTTCGATGAATCCGAGTACAGATGTCAGCGCAAAAACTATGGTCAAAACAAAAAGTCCCAGTGACCATATCGTAGGTTTCCCAAAAAGTTCAATCGCATTACTCGACGAAGTCATACTTAGCATCAAAAGAATTACCATACTCAAAAGTGTAAGTGCCGGCAAAAGTGGAAACAGACGTAAGCGAAGATATGGATCTTTCTTTTCTTTT
>SKKY01000089.1 GCA_007123515.1 Clostridia bacterium | reverse complement strand
TTCGTGAGATAGTGCAAAAAAAGATCATCGATAAAAAAAATCAAAATACCGTTTGTTATAATGTGAACGTTCCTAACATCGAAGTACAAGATTTTAAGGGTTATCAACAGACACGTCTCGGAAAAAGGTTTTATAATAATGAATTTCTAAAAAGACAGGATCCTTGGGGTAATGATTATTTCTGGCTTGGCGGAGAAGTGCAGTCTATTCCAATGGACGATGTCTCTTTTGATACAGGCGCGGTTAATCATAATTACGTTTCTGTGACGCCTTTAAACCTTGATTTAACAGACTTTTCACTTTTGAAATAATATATGAAAGCATAAAAAAATTTGAATTTTCAAAAAAATCTAAAAACAATACTCCAAATATGTTTGGAATATTGTTTTTTTTGTGTAAAATTAAATTATGGCTTTATTGCGAAAACATTAAAAAGGAGGAACTTATATTGAAAAAGTACAAAACAGAACAGATCAAGAATATAGGGATTGTTTCCCATGCCAGGGCCGGGAAAACTTCACTGACAGAATCCCTGTTATTTAGCGCAGGTCATACTTCGCGTCTTGGTAAAGTAGATGATGGTACCACAACGACGGACTACTTGCCCGCTGAGACGGCCAGAAATGTTACAATCAGTACTGCGCTTGCCCCTGTTGAGTGGAAAGATTATAAGATTAATCTTATAGACACTCCGGGTTATTCGGATTTTGCCGGTGAAGTTAAAGCAGCACTAAGAGTATCAGATAATATGTTACTAGTTGTCTGCGCTGTTTCCGGTATCCAGGTCAGGACAGAAATTCTTTGGGATTATGCGGAAGAACTTAATAAACCACGGATGATTTTTGTTAATAAACTAGACAGAGAAAATGCTGACTTTGAAACAGTTGTTGATGCTTTAAAAGAAAAATTTGGTAATAAAATTGTTCCGTTATGGGTGCCAATAGGAGCAGAGGATCAGTTTTACGGTGTAGTGGATATTGTAAATAATAAAGCATATGATTTTAGAGAAGGAATGAAAGAGATTCCGGTGCCTGATGAAGTGAAAGATCAGGTTGAATTACATAAAGCTCATCTGACAGAAAGTGTTGCAGAGTGTAATGATGAATTATTGATGAAATATCTTGAAGGTGAAGAGCTGACACAGGAAGAAATTATGGGTGGATTAAAAACAGCCATAAAAGAAGCTTGTTTGTTTCCTGTATTCTGTGGTGCTGCTTATAAAAATTATGGAGCAGAACTGCTTCTTAATACTTTTGCAGAAATAGTCCCGACTGCTGATGAATTCGAACATGAAACAGATAAAGATTCTGCATTAGTTTTTAAAACAATTGTAGATCCTTTTGTAGGGAGATTAAATTTTATTAAAGTGATGGCCGGTTCGTTAAAGGCCGGACAACCCATTTATAATTCAACAAAAGAAAAAGAGGAAAAAATCAGCAACTTTATGATTATGCGTGGGAAAACCAGCGAAACCACAGATGAACTATTTGCAGGTGATATTGCTGCAGTTTCAAAACTCCAATCTACAGGTACAGGAGACACCTTGTGCTACAAAAACAACCCAGTAGTTCTTGAGGGTATTGAATTCCCCGAGCCGGTTCTTCAGTTCGCTGTAGTTTCTAAGAACAGAGGTGATGAAGACAAAGTTGCTGCTGCTATAAACAAAATTTTAGATGAGGATCTTTCCTTGCGATATTTTAAAGATCCGGATACAAAAGAGAGCATAATTGTTGGCATGGGTGACCTACATCTGGAAATTATTCAGGAAAAAATCAAAGGTGCAAATAATCTTGAAATAGAAACAAAAACACCTAAAGTTCCATATAAGGAGACGTTAAAGAATAACGTTAGAGCTCAAGGTAAACATAAAAAACAATCTGGTGGTGCGGGTCAGTATGGAGATGTCTGGATCACCTTGGAACCAAATTATGAAGAGATGTTTACGTTTAAGGAAAACGTTTTTGGTGGTGCAGTACCAAAGAATTATTTCCCTGCAGTTGAAAAAGGGATTCTTGAAGCTATGGAAAGTGGAGTGCTTGCTGGCTATCCAGTTATTAACATAAAAGCGACATTGGTTGATGGATCATATCATCCGGTTGATTCTAACGAGATGTCTTTTAAAATGGCAGGAATACTTGCTTTTAGAAATGCAATGGCCAAAGCTAATTCCGTCTTATTAGAACCTATAATGGATGTGGCTGTGACGGTTCCGGAAGCTTTTATGGGAGACATTATGGGTGATATGAACAGTCGCCGCGGAAAGATAATGGGTATGGAGGCTGTAGGAAAAAATCAGGTTATTAAAGCGAAGGTGCCACTTGCTGAGATGTATACGTATGCGATAAATTTAAAAGCGATGACACAAGGCCGTGGAACTTTTACGATGGACTTTACTGAATATGAAGAAGTTCCTCCAAAAGTATCTGATGATATCAAAAAAGCCTATGAGGCAGAGCAAAACTAATTTAATAAAAATGAACATAAAAAAGCGGAGTGATGATCACTCCGCTTTTTTGCGTTTGGCAGGGGCAGCAGGACTTGAACCCGCAACCAATGGTTTTGGAGACCACTACTCTACCAGTTGAGCTATGCCCCTATGAATAACGCAATTGTTATATTATAATAGATTTAAAGTTTTGTCAAGGAGTGGTCATGTCAATTTATAACAAGAAATCCAAAATAGATTTGCATATTCATACAAAGCATTCAGACGGAACTGATTCTCCGGAAAAAGTTCTTGATTTAGCTTGGAGTAATGAGTTACAATATATTAGTATCACAGATCATGAAAGCATGAACGCTTATAAAAACATAATAGAAATGAATAAATATAACATATCAATCATTCCTGGTGTAGAATTGCACACGTTCTATAAGGGACATGAAATTCATCTTTTAGCTTATGGTTTGGATCATGCTAATGCTGATATAGAAAAATATCTTGAGAAATTGCGCTTGGAAAGAACCGGAATAGCTTTTGAAACAGTGGAAAGACTGCGTAAATCAGGTGTAAGCATTACCTGGGAAGAAGTCCTTAAAAAAACAAGACACAACTCCGCTATAACAAAAGCGCATGTGATATCAGCTCTTAGAGAAAAAAATATTTTTGACAGAAAGATGTATTTTACATTTTTTAATACAGAAGGATCTTCATATCTTCCTTACACTGGAAATCCTTTTGAAACAGCATTAGATATCATTCATTCCCATAAAGCAAAACCTGTACTTGCTCATCCGGGGTTGATTTTTAATGATATCATCGTTGAAGATTTAGTAAAGAAATATAGAATAGGACTAGAGGTTTTCTATAATTATTATGGAAAGAACCAAGAAGAATGGATAAAAAAATATAAGACTATGGCAAATAATTATGATATACTATATACTGGCGGAAGTGACTACCATGGTCACATTACACCTTCAGAAATTGGAGGCGTTTACGTACCTGAAATAGTTATTGAAAAACTATTACTATAGTTTTTCAATTTTTTAAGTCAAATTGACAACTTTGACAAAGTGTCAGATTGTCGATTGGGTTTGGTATAAATGTAAAAACAATATAAATTATTTAATGGGTATGGAGGGATTTACAAGTGAGCAAAAAACCAATTGATATTGAAATTTCCTTATGTAAAGCTTGTGGTATTTGTTATAGGTTATGTCCTACGGGAGCAATATCTAGTAATGAAAAGGGTGAAGTAATCCTTCAACACCCTGAAAAATGTATAAAATGTGGCATGTGTGAAGATCACTGTCCGGATTTTGCTATTTTGGTTAGGAGGGACGAAGATGGAAAATAAACCAAGATTGATTCAGGGCAACAGAGCTGTTGCCGAAGGCGCGATTGCTGCCGGAGTTGATTTTTTTGCAGGATACCCGATAACTCCCTCAACAGAGGTTGCTGAAATTTTAGCAGATATGCTTCCGAAAAATGGTGGAAGATTTATTCAGATGGAAGATGAAATTGCTGGAATGGCCGCAATAATTGGTGCTGCTCTAACGGGTAAGAAAGCCTTTACAGCAAGCAGCGGCCCGGGAATATCCTTAAAACAGGAAAATGTTGGTTATGCGGCTATAACTGAAACACCATGTGTCATTGTAAACGTACAGAGACTGGGTCCCAGTACCGGTGGGCCTACTCTTCCTTCACAAGGTGATGTGATGCAGGCGAGATGGGGTAGTCACGGTGATAGCCCAATTATTGCACTTTGTCCGATTTCAGTACCAGAATGTTTTCATTTAACAATAAAAGCGGTTAATTTTTCAGAAAAATACAGAACTCCTGTATATCTGATGCTTGATGAAGTTGTTGGTCATATGAGAGAAAGAATAGAAATACCTGATAAAAGTGAAATTGAAATAGTTGATAGAAAAAGAACCACAAAAAAGCCGGGTGAATTTAAGCCTTACGAGGTAGCTCCTGGAAGCAAAATTCCTGATTTTGGTGATTTTGGCATGGGTTATAAAAACCATGTTACAGGTCTTATTCATGATGAGACAGGTTTCCCAAGCAATAGTACTGACCAGGTAAAGAAATTATTAGACAGAATTATGACGAAGTTTGATGATCATCTTGATGATATTTTAATCTATGAAGAAATTGGTATTGAGGATGCCGAAACGGTTATTATTGCCTATGGCAGTGTGGCCAGATCAGCTATTTCAGCAGTAAGAAAGCTACGTGAAGCAGGGGAAAAAGTAGGTGTTTTCATTCCTAAAACTCTATGGCCGTTCCCGGAAAAAAGATTGAGAGAAATTACTCAGGGGCCATGTAAAAGAATTATTTCTTCTGAGATGAACTATGGTCAGTTATCGTATGAGATTGAAAGAATTGTTTGTAAAAATGTAGAATTTGAAACAGCCTTAAAAGAAAATGGTCTGATCATTACTCCGGATGAATTGATTGAAAAAGTAAAAGGGGGTAGTGTACTATGAAAAAAGAATTAAGACATTTATTCAGAATGGATAAACTACCCCATATTTGGTGTCCTGGTTGTGGAAATGGGATTGTATTGAGAACCATTGCCCAGGCCATTCATGAATCGCCGCAGTTGGATCTTGATAAAGTAGTTGTTGTTTCTGGGATTGGCTGTTCTTCCCGTTCGACAGGGTATCTGAATTTTGACACGGTTCATACTACGCATGGAAGAGCCCTGGCATTTGCTACAGGAATAAAAGTAGCAGATCCTGATTTGCATGTATTTGTTATAACAGGTGATGGAGATGCGACTGCAATTGGTGGGAACCATTTTATTCATGCAGCCAGAAGAAACATTGATATTAATGTTATATTGTATAACAATAACATTTTCGGTATGACTGGGGGTCAATATTCTCCGATGACCCCGCAGGGTGAATTGGCTACGACATCACCGTTTGGTAATGTGGAAAATAATTTTGATATTCCCAAGCTGGCAATTGGAGCCGGAGCGACCTATGTTGGACGTGGAACTTCTTATCATGATAAATTGTTAGTTAGCCTGATCAAAGATGGAATTAAAAACAGAGGTTTTTCTTTAATTGAAGCCATTACGGCCTGCCCGGTCTCTTACGGAAGAAAGAACAAGTATGGAGACGGAGCAGACATGATTGTACAGCAAAAAGAAAACAGTATTAATGTAAAAGCAGCCGAAAAACTTGGTCCTGAAAAAACAGCAGGGAAAACTATTATTGGTGAGCTATATAATGAATCAAGACCAGAGTATAATGATCTCTATAATGCGATTATCACTAAGATGCAAAAGGGGGAAACCTGCTAATGGGCAAAGTAAAATTCAGAATCTCCGGATCAGGTGGACAGGGTGTTATCACTCTTGGTATTATCATAGCAGAAGCAGCCATTCAAGACGGAAAACTGGCCGTGCAGTCTCAAAGTTATGGGCCTGAAGCCAGAGGAGGCGCCAGCAAATCAGAAGTTATTGTTAGCGATGAAGATATTTTCTATCCTAAAGTTATTATACCTGATGTATTAGTTTCGATGAGTCAGCAGGCCGCTG
>SKKY01000012.1 GCA_007123515.1 Clostridia bacterium | reverse complement strand
GCATGGCCTTAATGATTTTGGTACGGGTAATAAAGGTCTCTTTGACCTCTTTGTTCATAATCAGGTCGACATAGCGCTGACGGTAACGCAGTTCTACGTCTGTTAAACCATGAAACTTCTCCGGAAGCGGACGAAGGGACTTGGCTAACATAGTCATCTCCAGGACTTCAATCGTCGTTTCCCCTTTTTTGGTAATAAAGACAGTGCCTTTAATGCCTAAAATATCACCGATGTCGTTCTTCTTAAAGACTTCATAGTTGTCGGCGCCCATATCCTGGACATTGGCATGGATCTGAATGTTACCAGTCATATCCATAATGTTTCCGAAACCGGCTTTTCCGTGGCGTCTTTTGGCCATCAGTCTGCCGGCGATGATCACTTCTTCTTTGGAATCGATAAACTTTTGGGGATTCTCATGAATCTCTTCGGCTGTATGTGTGACCGTAAATTTATCGCCAAAAGGTTTAATAGCTAAAGACTCCAGCTCTTTTAGTTTATCGAGACGGACTTTCATTAACTGGCTTACGTTTTGCTCTTTGTTCTGGCTCATATTGTCTTCCTTCCCACTTTAGCTAGTCGTTCATAATGTCTAATATTTTGTATTTAAATTTACCGGCAGGGGCTTCTATTTCTACCTCTTCACCAATAGTCTTATTCAGTAAGGCTGCACCCAACGGGGACTCATTGGAGATTAAGTCGGCTAATGGGTCAGCCTCTGCGGAACCGACAAGCTTGTAGACAATCTCTTCATCAAAATCATAATCTAAGACCTTTACTTTAGATCCTAAGGACACTTTTCCTTCTTCTCTATCTTCATCCTTAATGATTTTTGCATTCCTAAGCATGCCTTCTACGGTTACAATACGGCCTTCAATAAAGGCCTGCTCATTTTTAGCTTCATCATATTCTGAGTTCTCGCTGATATCGCCATAGGCGATCGCCTGTTTGATTCTTTCGGCTATTTCTTTTCTTTTTACGGTTTTTAGTGTCTCCAGCTCAGCTTCGAGTTTATCAAACCCCTCCTGAGTCAATAGAACTTCTTTTTCCATGAATCGTAACGCTCCTTATTCCTATATATTAGAATAAGCACCGCATTTTTTTACAATGCAGTGCTTGCCTAACCATAGTTTATATTTAGAAATTATTCTAGTTTATATTTTAACCCTTGTCAAGCTTAAAGCTTGACAAGCCCTTTTTTTAGAGCAAAGAGAGCTGCCTGGGTACGGTCATCGACGTTGATCTTTTTAAAGATATTGGTCAGATGGTTTTTAACCGTTTTTTCACTGATAAACAATGCCTCAGCAATGTCTTTGTTATTCATGCCTTTAGCAATCAGATGCAAGACATCGAGTTCTCTTTTGGTTAGTTGTTCAAGGCCATCTTCTTTTTTGTAAAAGATTTTTGATCCGGATTTTTGTGATAGCTGATGATCATCAAATAGTGATTTGCCGGCTGCAACTTCTTTGACGGATTTAACAAGGATTTCGGGTTCTACATCTTTTAACAGAAAACCGGAGGCTCCGGATTCTAGCATTTCCTGAACGTATTCCTGCCCATCATGAATGGTTAAGGCTATGACACCGGTTTGTGGTAATTCATTCTTTATTACTCGAGTGGCTTCAATGCCATTCATATTCGGCATATTGATATCCATTAAGACTACATGAGGGTAGTTTTTCATCGTCATCTTAACCGCTTCACGACCATCCTTGGCCTCTCCAATCACCTTTATCTGTTCATCTAATGATAATATTTTCGATAATCCCTCTCTGATTAAAGGATGATCATCCGCAATTAACACATGGATCATTATTTTCCTCCTGTTATTCTGAATTCGACGGTAATGGTTGTCCCTATATTTTCCTCGGATGAAATATCAATTTCTCCTCCGATTAAATCAACTCGTTCGATCATGCCCAGCAGGCCAAAACCTTCTGACTCATTGCCTGTGGTCAGCTGTTCATAGGCAAATCCTTTACCATCATCTGTGATCTCTAAGGTAATCAGGTCTCTTTCTCTTTTAATCTTTATTGTAGCCGTTACAGCCTCGGAATGTTTAAAGATGTTGTTTAAGGCTTCCTGAATGATTCTAAAGATGGCTACCTCATAAACAGATGGCAGGCGATCTTTTAGATTAACCAGATCAAGATTGATTTTGACGTTAGTTTGCCGGCCATTTAATTCTTCCACCATTCGGGTTAGCGTTGGCACTAAACCAAGGTCATCCAGGGTCATCGGACGAAGGTTGTAGATGATTTTTCTGATGTCTTTTAAGTCTGTCCGGATCTGCTCCTTTATCTTCTGTAATTCCTGTTTGGCTAAGGCAATATTTTTATCAAAAAGCTTTTCACAGTATTCGGCCCGGATAATGATATTGGCCATGGCCTGAGCCGGGCCATCATGGATTTCACGGGCCAGGCGCAGTCTTTCTTTTTCCTGGGCAATGATGACTTTGGCGCCTAAGTTTTCCCTGGGGTTATCGGCTTTTTCCTCGTTACCCAAATCAATTTTTAAATATTCCAAAGCAATTCCGATTTGCATGTTGGCTTTTTCGGCTTTGGCCAGTTTATCTTTGTTCTTAACCACCTGGTATTCAAGAGCAGTGCGCTGAGCGATTAGGTCTTTTTCTTTGTTTTTTAACAAACGAACCTTAACCTGCAGGGTGTTAGCCTTTTCATAGGCATCTCGAATGTCTTCTTCGGTATAGTCCCGCAGGTTCTTACTGACATTTAGTAAGCGGACACGGGCAAGCTTTTCCTTTTTTTGAAGATCATCGAGTTCATCAATGACATCAATCACTTCCTGTTTGATTTCCATTAGCTTAATTCTGATTTCATCGGACTCCTGCTGCGTCGCCAGCGAAATATCAAGCAGATCATTTTTACAGCTTTCAATAGTCTCAATGGTTTTTTCAATCACTTGTTCAATGGTATCCGGTAGCTTGTTAGCGGCCAATCTCTTCAGTCCTTTATTATGTAATCATATCACTGTAATATTATATATTTTTTAAGTAAGGTAAACAAACATAATCCTTTTATCCAGATGATAAAGGACTATAGTCGGACATAAAAAGCTGACATCAAACAAAGTGATGTCAGCCTGGATTATTATCTGCTGGTTACATGGGGATAATGGAGCATAAACATAATTTCATTGAAAGCGTTTCTTAGGGAGACAAAATTAGCCTCATTTTCAAGTAATGTTTTTTCTGATTGCATCAGTTCAGTTTTGGTAATCATCCCCAGATCAAGCTGTATTTGTTTGATCCTGTGAAGTAACTGATCGGTGCTGTGCTTCATTTGCAGATCGTTATAGTTTTTTTGAATTTGCTGGGCGTTAAAAAACAGGTTTCTGGTAGCTTCTTCAAGACTTCTTTTAGTACTTTCAATATTGGCTTCTTCGGATTTAATGTCTTTTTCAATGGCTTCTAAGGGTTTTGAGCTGGGATCATTAAAGACATAGAAATTGTATTCGAACTCAGTTTGTTCTAATCCCCTATCCAGAATCCTTATTAACAGACCTTCACGGCCAAGAGACTTTAGACGAATCAGATCGGAATCTGTTAACTCCTGGCTGATATCAGCAAAGGTGCTTTCTTCGATCTGATAGCGTTCTTCTGGCTCAAAGCCGATTAGCGCATTCAGGTTCTGATAAGCTTTATCAAGTTCGTTTTGCTTGGCTCTTAGATTGGATCTGGCCATTTCAAAAAGCTGACTCGATGAAGTCGCTTCAATATCACTGATTAAACCCAGACGGCTGCGCATAGTGGAAATGTTGTATAGAACGTCTTGTATGTGTCTCTCTTTTTCTGCCTGCTGAACATCCTGTATTGCTTCTAGAAGTGCCTGGTATTTTTTAATAAGGTCAAACCTGACCGAATCAATTTCCATTTCCAGCGTATCTCTGGTGCTTTCATAGGCTCTGTCTAAGGCTCTCTTCTGTCTGTAAGCAATCATCGGGCCAGGGGTCGTAAAGAATTGTTCCGTTGGGATAAAGGTAAGGTTAATGTTAGCTTTATCACGAACTATTTCTACACTGTCAAGATCATATTCTGTACTTTTAATCCGCAGGCTTCTATCCAAACCTCTTTCTATGACTTCTTCAAGGGTATAGACTTTTTCTTCCTCTTCTGCAGCAACAGCCGAAAAAGGTATGGCAAGGCTTAAGATTAAGACTATGGTTATCAGGGTTTTTAATTTATTTTTCATATGTAGCTCTCCTCTTTATCATTTAACTAAGCAAATTATGACTGACCGGTCAGTTCTTGTCAATCCCTTTCATAGTATGTTTACTTTTTTCATTACAGGTAGTACTATACCCTTTTTTTTGTGGAAATAATCAATGGCCCTGCCTAAGCAGAGCCATTATGCGTTATTTCTTTACTTTTTTAAGTTTAGGTAAGATGCCTGGTAACCGGATTTCTTTTAGTACACCCAGGTTTTGGGCGCCGGTATAGATCGCAAGAGATAAAACGGTAACTAGAAGGATTCCCTGGTTCTGGGTTAAGTTAGAAAGCAGTATTGCGGATCCACCGAGAATGATATTAATACAATAGATTAAAAGAACGGTGTTTTTATGGGAAATCCCTTTGTTTAATAAGCAGTGGTGAAGATGTTCTTTATCCGCTTTAAAGATCGGTTGATTGTTCTGGATACGTCTAATAATTGCAAATAGTGTGTCAAATAAAGGAACACCCAGGATGATAATTGGAACAAAGATCGATAAGACGGCGATACTTTTTGTCACACTCATGACTGAGATAATGGCCAGATTTAAGCCTAGAAACATTGATCCCGTGTCACCCATAAAGATTCTAGCCGGATTAAAATTATATTTCAAAAACGCCGCACTGCTGGCTGCTAGGATCATCGCTAAGAAAGCAATGTTTTCGATACCCTGTAAGTAGGCGACAATCGCTAGAATGGTTGCAGCTATCGCTGAAGTTCCGGCAGCAAGGCCATCAAGACCATCAATTAAATTAACGGCATTGGTGACTCCAACAATCCAAAAAATAGTAAAAGGTATGGCAAGATAACCAAGATCCATCGTACCACCCATTGGATTTGAGATAAAACCAATCTGAATGCCAAACATGGTCAGTAGAAAAGCGGCTGCGAATTGTCCTAGAAGCTTCTTCCTCGGAGATATGTTATACAGATCATCGAAAATACCAACGAGAACGATAAGAGTGCTGGCTAGAATGATCCCTATCTTCATCGTTGAAGAAGGAACAAACAACATGACAGATACGATATATCCAAAATAGATGGCCAATCCACCAATTCTTGGTACAGGTGTAGCATGAACTTTTCTTTCACAAGGGATATCCACCGCACCAATTCTGTTAGCCAGTGTAATAACCTGCGGCACTAACATAAGCACAACAAAATATGCAAAGATAATTGCGCCGATATATTTCATTTCCATAATAGTCCTCTTTTTTTATAATATGATGTATCAAGAATAAATTATATCTTATTAGATAAATTTATTCAATGGTATTATAAACAGAATTAGCCTATCATAAACATAATTTCTCCCTGGCAAACCACATCACCATCAACGGTTGCCATGGCTTTGCACTTTCCGGCACTGGATTTTAGCCTGACAACTTCAATTTCAAGTTTTAGCTGGTCTCCGGGCACTACCTGTTTTTTAAACCTAAGGTTGTCTATCCCTGCAAAAAAAGTAATTTTCCCTTTATTTTCCGGTTTCATCAGGACAAGAATCGCTCCGGTTTGTGCAAGAGCTTCAACAATTAAGACTCCTGGCATAACCGGTTTTTCAGGGAAGTGACCATTAAAAAACTCTTCGTTAGCTGTCACGTTTTTTAAAGCCACAATATTTTTATCTTCTTCAAAGCTAATCACACGATCAACTAATAAAAAAGGATACCGATGTGGTAATATTTCCTTTATCTCTTCTATCGTCAGCATAGGGCCTCCTTATATATATTTATGTAGAAAAAAAGAGACCCGAAGGTCTCTTTTTAATAGTTTGTAATTAGTTT
>SKKY01000170.1 GCA_007123515.1 Clostridia bacterium | reverse complement strand
TTCATCTTTCGGAAGATACTTACCGATTAATTCCTCGCAGATTATACCACTCATATATACCTGAGCCAGTGACGCCGATCCGTTTTCCCATTTTTCACCAATAAGCTCCAGTGTACGGATAATCACCGATTCAAGTTTTTCAAAACTATTATTTTCTTTACCAATAGTATCAAAAACAAGGCCTGCCTGTACTCTGTTAATACTAAGCAAGGCCTCTTCAAAATTTTGAACTTCTTTTTCCATTTCGCTCATAATTTATGTCACTCCTTTACTATCATTTCTTATTATTAATTCATCTGGTTTTCAAAAAAACCTATGGTTGGCGTTTTCCTGTAACAAGGGAAACAATAAAAAGAATGATAAAGATAAAGAACAAAATCCTGGCAATATCGGTTGCGGCTCCTGCGATACCGCTAAAACCTAAAATGGCAGAGATAATCGCAATGACTAGAAAAATAATTGCATACCGTAACATAAGCCTTCTCCTTCCTTTTCATAGTTCACGCTCATTATTTATACCCTTTCATATAACCGAATAAACGGCTCTTATTATCTTCTAAATTGTTTCAATGACAATATATTCAGGGTATGTTATTCATCAAAAGAGTAAACGATTGGTGATAAGCCAATCAAAAAGGAGAAAAACATGGATACACATTGGCTTAATGAGCTTTCAGAAGGCTGGAACATCAAAGAAAACACCGTGCTTTACAAGAATTATTCCTTTGCTGCTTTTACAGAAGCTTTTGAATTTGTCTCTGCAGTTTCTGAATTGGCTGAACAACAAAATCATCATCCTGATATCTGTTTTGGATGGGGCTATGTAACTTTATCTCTGACCACTCATTACAAGAAAGCTCTGACAGATAAAGACCGGTCACTGGCAATAGCCATTGATCAGATAAGCTAGCTCAACCGCTATTTTCTAATTAAAAAAGAGGCCTTTGCACTATGGCATAGGCCTCTTTTTCTTTATTATTTACTGAGGTCGTCCGGGTTTAGGAGCTTCCGGTTTCTCAGGAGCTTCCGGTTTCTCAGGAGCTTCCGGATTTTCCGGAACTTCTGGTTTTTTTTCAATTGCATTCTTTTCTATTTGATCAGCGTTTGGTGATTTTTTCTCCGCTGCCGGTGTCGTTACCGGTGCATTTTCCTGGTTAGCTCCTCTATTTGATTGTGCTTCTGCAGCTATGGCTCTGCCTTCCGCTCCTTTTGAAGTTGTAAACTCCGCCATTAACTCTCTGACAGGAACATCCACATATTCCTCAGCATTTTCAGGATCAATACCAAGGAGATTTACAATAATATTGTATTTTCCGGGGCTCATTCCTTCAATTTCCTTTGCTGCCTGAACCATTTCAAAGCCATGGGTATCACTGTTTACCTCGGCGTTGGCTTCTTTAACCACAGCATCTTCCTCTAGACTTTCCTGTAATTTTCCGGTCAGCTTTTCAGCTTTTTCTTTATCTTTAGCTGTGGCTGAAATCAAAATATTATTGTTATCTACATTAAAATAACCTAATTCAGCAATTCTTTCAACGGCCATGGACATAGCTTCTTCTACATCTTTGTTTTTCAATTCAAGCCCTTCAAGCACTTCCCGGGCTTCTTCATTTAATGCATCCATGCTGATAACCCGTTCAAATCGGTTGACTTCCATCACTATCGATGGATTCACATCAAGACTTACATAATAGGAAGGTGTGGAATACATTCCCGCTCCGCCAACCATCATTAAAAACATAGCAGCCGCGGCTACTATCGCAGCTAATCTGCGTTTTGGTTGGTTTGATTTTTCTTTTATCATAATAACATCCCCAATCTTTAATTCTTCTGATTTCATTTTCATAATGGTTCCATCTTCTTTAAGTACTGCAGCAAATCCATCTTTACTCTCCACTACCGTGGCTTTCATCTCGTATCTCCTCCTTAATATAGCTTACATATTCCGAGAGACAAGGATAATCTCCATGAAGTATCTCAGCTGCTGCTATTATATACTTACGGTGTCTTTCTGATATTTTTCGGGGTACGTTTGCGTTTTTTTCTAATAATGTGGCAGGAATTTTTTTCGATTCCTGTATTCCCTTAAACACGATGGGATTCTTTATGATAAAAGCTACCGCTTTCGCACAAGCTGTCTTTGTTTTAATGGCCTTCGGTGAACAGTCTGCCAAGTCCATAAAGGTAAAACCATATTCTTTAAAGACCTGTGTGATGGCTTCTATTTCCATGGTTAACCCAGGATCATTATATTCAACAATGGCTTCTGCTTCGATCTGCTCGACCTGAATTTCTGCTTTATGCTTCCTCTGCACTCTGTAGTAATCAATCAGCTTTCTTTTTATGAGGAGTTCTGCAAAAGGAATGAAGCTGCCTTTGTCATAATCATAATGACGTACCGCATCCGCAAACGCCTCCAAAGCAAGTGCCCATTCATCATCATTTTTCGATATATATTTACTAGCTGTCCTCGATGCCGTTATGATTATCAGTCTTTCATGTTGCCTAATAAAGTCTTCTAATTTTTCAGCATCATTAGCGGCTACTATAGCGTTTTTATCGATATCCCGCATTTTGGTCACCTCTGGTTTTTTCTCTATCATATATTTACGATGAAACACTCTTTTTTTTCGGGGTCACAAAAACTTTTCAAAAAATAAGAACCCTTTTAAGGGTTCTGAAGCGTCTCTCCACCATATAATTTTAACAATACCACTACAATACCCCAGGTGACTACCGCCGGTATGATGCCCATGATCGGATTAGAAATGGTACTGTCTCCCAAAATGTAGGTCGTGGATGTATTTAGCCAGGCATGAAACAAAATGGCCACCAGAACGCTTCGAGTATTATTATATAGCCAGGTAAAAATAAAGGCCTGTCCAATGATAGCCATTGTAAATCCGGCCAGAGTGGCGATGGTAGCGATAACATTCAGATCAAGGTAAAGAAATATCACATACGGATAATGCCAAGCTGCCCAAAGCAGTCCCAAAATCCAGCTTGCCTGTTCTGCGGTATATTGTTTCTGTAATATCTCCAAACCAAATCCTCTCCAACCAGGCTCTTCCAGACCGCTGGTGAAAATCTGATAGATAAGAAAGAGCAATACGACAGTTATAGACATTCCACTATTAAAAAAACCTGTTAACGGTACTCCCAGGACAATACCAATGAGTACAGAAAGCAGGTTAATAACAAGGGGAATCCCCATCATATAAAGATACCATTTTCTCTCTACTCTCCACTTGGTCGTTTTTTCCCTCAGATCCTGCAACCCTGAGGATTTATAATAAATCCATGTAACCACTAACGAGGCAATCAGCGGACCGTAAACCCCAATTCTAAAAACGAGAAAAGCAGCTACCTGGTCAGATCTCTCAAATGGCAATTGGATAAGCGACGTGAAAGCGATATCCTGATATCCCAAGAAAAATGCTATGATCCAGGAAGCCCATGTAATAGCATAGGCCAACATAAAGAAACTTATTAAGGATCTTTTCTCCATTGGTTTCATTGCTCCTGCCTCCTTGCTAAATAGTTATTACCATTTAATCCGTTTTTTGAATCAAGTAAGGAGCCTGGCTAAAAAGCAATGATTAGCTAATAGTTTCTGTTATCTTTCTAGGTGCGTTTAGCATAACAACTCCACCTATAATTAATACGATCCCGAACAACTTAACAACACTGGGAACTTCTCCCCATATCAAAACACCTATTAAAGCGACTAATGCTGTTCCTGCACCCGCCCAAATCGCATACGCTATGCTTAATGGAATACTTTTCAAGCATAATGCTAAGAAATAAAACGAAAGTAAATAACCCGCTACAACAAATAAAGATGGGAAAAAAACGGTAAATCCTTTTGATAATTTGAGCATTGTAGTAGCAAAAACCTCTCCAACGATTGAAATTGCTAAATAATTATAACCCTTCATATTCCCACCTCTTTCCTTTTAATTAATGGGATCCATCAACGCTTAATAAAATGACTCCACTAATAATTAAAACTAATCCAAAGAATTTTTTTATATCAAAATTTTCCTTATATATAGTAATTCCAATAACTGCGGTAAGTGCTGTTCCCAATCCAGCCCAGATAGCATACGCTACTCCAATTGGCAATGTTTTTAATGATAACGATAACGCGTAAAATGAAAAACTATAACCAAGTACTACTCCAAGAGGAGGTAAAAATTTTTTAAAACCCTTTGTGGCTTTAAGCATTGAACTGCCAAAGACCTCACTAACAATGGCAATGGCTAATAAAAAATATGCATTCATCGTTATCCCTCACTTTCTGTCATTTCTATTAGTCGATTAATCACTTTATTAATTCTGGCCTCTTCAAGAGACGCTACATCAAAGGTTTGAGAATAATAAAGTCCATCGAGTGCTAATCGAATGATGGTTGTCGTTACTATATTTATCCCGTCATCTTCTAATTTTTTCAAAATACTATTATAGTCATTAGATATATTCGTAGACACCTCAGGGTCTAAGAAAGAGGCCGCAATAATGCCTACATTTAGTTCCGCATTGTTCTTTATATCAGCTTTTGTAGCAGCTATTAAGGCACGCGACCATTTTCCTGTCTTTTTAGGATCACTTTCTGCATATCTATAGAAATTAGTAGCAAATTCATCAAAAATAAATTGCGCCAATCCCTTTATTAACGATTCCTTACTTGGAAAATGATATAATAGCCCCCCTTTGCTAATCTCTGCTTTTTTTGCGACTGCATCTAATGTCAATGAATTAAATCCATCTGAAAGTGTAATTTGTTTTGCCGTATCTAAAATAAGACGACGTTTAATATTAGCTTTTGAGTTCATAATATCTCTCTCCTTATCTATCACTGAATAGCGACTATATCTATTGTACCGTCTGGTCGGTTTTTTGTCAATAGATCCTTCTTTTCTTGTAAAAAACATCAAAGAAAATGCAACGGACGGTTTACAAAGAAAAATCACTATGGTATATTTGAAAACGTTAAGAAAGTTAAATATAAATTTAACAAAACATATAAGACGTGTGAGCGTGTTCTGCTGTTTTTTTAACTAAAGGAGGATTTTCAATGAACACTTTACATTTTAAATATCCAAGGAGGTCTGAAAGATGAATAAAAAATACGACATTATTATCGTCGGCGGTGGAAGTGCGGGTTCCGTACTTGGTAACCGCCTAAGTGAAGATGGAACTAAAAATGTTCTTGTACTGGAGGCGGGACGCAGTGATTTTTTCTGGGATCTGTTAATACAAATGCCAGCAGCGTTGCCTTTCCCCTCAGGCAACCCATTTTATGACTGGAGATATGAAACTGAACCTGAGCCCTATATGAATGGACGGCGTATCAAACACGCCCGGGGGAAAGTGCTTGGAGGTTCAAGTTCAATCAATGGCATGATTCACCAACGTGGTAATCCCATGGATTATGAACGATGGGGAGCTGATGCAGGTATGGAAACCTGGAACTACGCGCACTGTCTGCCATATTTTAATCGCATGGAAAACGCCTTAGCCTCGGATCCCGATGATGAACTTAGAGGCCACGATGGTCCTTTCAAATTAGAACGAGGGCCAGCAACCAATCCTTTATTCCAGGCTTTTTTTGATTCAGCTGTTGAGGCGGGTTACTCAAGAACTCCTGATGTCAATGGTTTTCGCCAGGAAGGTTTCGGGCCTTTTGATAAACATGTGTATAAAGGCAGGCGTTTGACGGTTTCAAGAGCCTACTTGCATCCGGCTATGGAACGTGAGAATTTAACTGTAAAAACTCGTGCTTTCGTTACAAATATTAACTTCGATGGAAAACGAGCTAAAGGTGTAACCTACCAACGAAACGGAAAAACACATCATGTCAATGCAGATGAAGTGATCCTTTCAGGCGGAGCCATTAATACACCACAGCTACTGCAATTATCAGGAGTGGGCGATGCGGAACACCTTCGCTCCATTGGTATTAAACCGGTGATTGACCTTCCTGGTGTAGGAGAAAACCTTCAGGATCACCTTGAAGCTTATATCCAATACTCTTGTCCGCTTCCGGTTTCAGAGCAACCTAGTTTAAATCTGTTACGAATGCCCTGGATCGGTTTACAGTGGTTACTCAGACGCAAAGGTCCGGCAGCCACAAACCATTTTGAAGGTGGAGGTTTTGTTCGCTCAAACGAGGACGTCGATTACCCGAACCTGATGTTCCACTTCCT
>SKKY01000175.1 GCA_007123515.1 Clostridia bacterium | reverse complement strand
AGGGGACGTGTACCTCTGGTATACCAGAGGTACACGTCCCCTATGACTCCCTATGACTTCTTTTATGATTTCCTGAAAAAATAAAACCCCCATGCGATATAGCGCTGAGGGTTTTGTGTAATCTTTTGTCCTATCTTTTTGAGAACTGAGAAGCTTTTCTTGCTTTCTTCAATCCGTACTTTCTTCTTTCTTTCATTCTTGGGTCTCTGGTTAAGAATCCGGCACTTTTTAGTGATGGTCTTAATCCTGGCTCAGCTTTTAGTAACGCTCTTGCGATACCCATTCTGATTGCCCCTGCCTGGCCGGTTGATCCTCCGCCATGCACTCTGCAAACAATATTAAATCTGCCTTCGGTCTCAGTTAGTACCAGAGGTTGCTTAATAATCATTTCCAGTGTCTTTTTGTCAATAAAGTTTTCTAACTCTCTGTCGTTAATCGTAATCGTACCGTCGCCTGGTAATAATCTTACTCTTGCGATTGACTTTTTACGACGTCCTGTCCCATAATATTGAACTTGGTCTGCCACTTATGCTTCCTCCTTCCTAACTTTGCCATACTTCAGGCTTCTGTGCTTGGTGCGGATGCTCAGAACCCCTGTAGACATTTAATTTTTTGAACATTTGTGCTCCTAGACGATTATGTGGAAGCATGCCTTTAATGGCCTTTTCAATGACTAATTCTGGTCTTTTTTCAATTAACTCTTTATACTTAGTCCTTCTGATTCCACCTGGGTATCCACTATGACGAATGTATTCTTTTTGCTCTAACTTATTTCCTGTTAAATGAATGTTTTCTGCGTTGATAATGATCACGTGATCACCACAGTCAACATTAGGTGTAAATGTCGGCTTGTGCTTGCCTCTTAATACTGAAGCCACCTCGGAAGCTAATCTTCCTAAAGTCATGCCTGTAGCATCGAGAACAAACCATTTTCTCTCTACATCAGTCGGCTTAGCCATGTACGTGCTGCTGCGCATATTATATTTCCTCCTCTAATCAGGTCCGTTTATTAAACAAGTTAACGGGGCTCGCTTAACAATAAACCACAATTTATTGTAATAAACTACATTATTTCTGTCAATAGAAAACTTCCTTTAAATACAGACCCGCGGCCGGTACTTTCTTTGAACGCTTACTTCTGTCCCCCGTTTCCAAAGCCTCAGGGATCGTTAACAAATCACGTTTACCAGCACCCACATCGAGTACAGTACCAACAATGATCCGCAACATATGATAGACAAATCCAGTACCCATAAAATGGAACCAGAGTTCATCACCTTCTTCAGTCAGATATGCCTGATGAACGCTTCTGCTAAAATCAGTAACATCCGTATGCTTTGATGAAAACGCCTTGAAATTATGATCACCCACAAATTCATCTAGCGCCTGCTGCATAAGCTTCAAGTCTGCTTCTTCAGGAAAATAGTATTTATAATTATGCTCAAAAACAGGCGGTCTTTGCCCGCGGAGCACCTTATAAATATAGTACTTCTGTTTCGCCAGATGCCTGGCATGGAATTCGGGATCAGCCTCATCCATCTGTTTAATATAAATACTTAAAGGAAGTTTCTTATTCGTTACTCTCCGGAGATTTTCAGCCGGAATCGGATTATCGGTCTTGAAACTGATCGTATAATCACAGGCATGAACACCAGCATCCGTTCGGCTGCATCCATAAACCTTAACCTTTTTCTGTAGCGTATGACCAATTGCCTGCTCCAGAACCCCCTGAATCGTCGGCCCCCATTTTGTCTGTTTCTGAAATCCTTTAAAATGGCTGCCATCAAACTCTATAACGGCTTTAATGTTTCTGTTCATACCTTACCACACCAACTCTATTTATCTCAGGTACACGATAGCAACCAGTAAGGCTACAGTAAAGGCAAGACCCACTGCATCCCTGCTTGTGTACGCCAGTGCTCTCAGACGGGTTCGGTTTTCCCCGCCCCTGTAACAGCGAGCCTCCATCGCCACAGCCAAGTCATCCGCTCTTCTAAAAGCACTGATAAACAGTGGCACTAAAATCGGGATTAACGCTTTGGCTCTTTTAATCAGACTGCCGCTTTCAAAATCTGCTCCTCTGGCCTTCTGAGCATTCATGATTTTTTCTGTTTCTTCTATCAGCGTCGGAATAAACCGCAACGCAATCGTCATCATCATCGCCAGCTCATGAGCCGGCACCCCAATCCGTTTAAACGGATTAAGAATTTTTTCAATTCCGTCAGTCAGGGCAATCGGAGTGGTACTAAGTGTCAGCACCGAGGTAACAATCACAAGAAGTGCCAGACGAAGTCCCATAAAAAAGCCCTGCCATAACCCTTCTCTTGTCAGTACCAAAATACTCCAGCTCCAGATTTCTTCACCCGGCGTCAGGAAAAAATGCATCACCGATGTCAGAAT
The DNA here is from genome assembly GCA_007123515.1 of Clostridia bacterium. Lineage (GTDB taxonomy): Bacteria > Bacillota > Peptococcia > Peptococcales > SKKY01 > SKKY01. The sequence continues at coordinate 17,255 of SKKY01000175.1, read as the reverse complement.
GATAATGATCAATAAAGGCTTTAATCCCTTAAGATAAAAAATGACCGGAATTTGAGACAGTAAAATGATAAACACAGAAAAGCCAAACACCACTCCATATGTCAAAGTATCCCTGGCGGTAAACAGTGCTGTCATAAAGATAACCGTAGCAAATATTTTGGCTCTCGGATCCATTTTATGAATAAACGATTCACCGGAGAAGTACTGACCAATCGTTATGTCTTTAAGCACGAGTTCCCACCCCTTTCGGCAACTCTCTCTTTAAAGCGGCAATCGCCTCTTCAACAGTAAAGATATCCTTACTTACGGGAAGGCCCTTCTCAGAAAGCCGGTAGAAAAGCTCCGTTACCGCCGGCACCCCTAAACCAATTTCATTCAGGCGATCCCTTTTGGTAAATACTTCCTGCGGCTTGCCGGACATCTCAATCTTTCCCTGATGCATGACAACCAGACGATCTGCAACCCTTGCCACATCATCCATACTGTGTGAAACAAGAATGATGGTAATGCCCAGTTCTTTATGAAGCTTCTGGATCTGTTTTAGAATCTCTTCCCGACCCCTTGGATCCAGACCGGCTGTAGGCTCATCAAGCACCAGGTATTTCGGTTTCATGGCAATAATGCCGGCAATCGCTACCCGGCGTTTTTGTCCGCCACTAAGATTAAACGGAGATTTGTCCTTTATCGCCTTATAGTCCAGCTGCACCGCTAATAAAGCCTCTTTAACGATTTTCTTGATCTCTTGTTCGGAAAATCCAAGATTATCAGGGCCGTATCCGACATCTTTTTCCACCGTTTCTTCAAACAGCTGATGTTCCGGATATTGAAAAACAAGCCCGACCTTCTGCCGAATATCCTTCATTTTGATCTTTTTATCCGTTGTTATGACCTCATCAACCTGCACCGTACCGGAAGTAGGCAGGACCAATCCATTTAGATGTTGAACCAAAGTAGATTTACCGGACCCGGTATGGCCGATAATGCCAAGAAACTCACCCTCTGCAATTTCAAGATTAATCCCCTTGAGTGCATCTGCTTCATTAGGTGTGCCTTTTTGATAGGTGTAATACACATCCTGTAAAATTATCGGCATATCTGATTCACCATCTCTTCTATAGTCAGAATATCAGCAGGAAACGAAGGGTCAGCCTTATGAAGAGCATAGGCAATTTCTGTAACCTGTGGAATATCCAAACGAAGCTTTTTAAGATCCTCAACCTTCGAGAAGACCTCTCTTGGTGTTCCCTGCGTAATAATTTTGGCGTTTTCCATGACAATCAAACGGTCAGCTAAAACAGCCTCTTCCATAAAATGTGTAATCAGGATGATGGTCAGCTCTTCCTCTTTATTAAGCTGGGAAATCGTTTCAATGACTTCCCGCCTTCCTTCAGGATCAAGCATCGCAGTCGGTTCATCCAAAACAAGATAATCAGGTCGCATAGCAATAATCCCGGCAATCGCCACGCGCTGCTTTTGTCCGCCAGAAAGCAAATGAGGAGCTTTGTTTCGAAACTCACTCATCTTAACTTTCAAAAGAACTTCAGCAATCCTCTCGCGCATGATGTCGGGATCAATGCCTAGATTTTCCATACCGAATGCAATGTCTTCTTCAACGGTTGTCGCTACCAGCTGATTATCGGGATTCTGAAACACCATTCCCACTTTTTTTCTGATTTCCCAGAGATTGTCTTCCTCTCTGGTATTAAGCCCGTCAATCATCACATTGCCTTCTCCCGGAAGCAACAAAGAATTAAGGTGCTTGGCCAGCGTCGATTTTCCACAGCCATTATGACCTAAAACGACCACAAATTCACCTTTTTCAATTTGTAAACTAACATCAGACAATGCCAATGTTTCATTTTCTTTTCCCGGGGAATAGGAATGATATAATTTTTCAACCTGAATCATATAGATGTCTCCTTAAAAAACAAAGTCTTCCTGAAGGAAGATTAGCGGAGGACTTTGTTATAGATCATGACTCTATCAAGTACAATCTACATTATGATGATAAAGTGAATCTCATTTCAAGTGGAGTTTTAACTCCATCTGAATCTTAGTTGAACTAATCCATAAGTAGATGCCCCAAATGTTCCATTTGATGGCAGTCACTTAGTTTGTTCACCTAGGGACTTAGCGCCACTTATCCCACACTTGAGAAGTTGGGTTTTAGTGGCGGTTAGTCATCGGGCAAATAGAAGTCAGGAGATAGTATCCTGACTTCTATTTATACTAATTCTACTAAAGCTGTCGGAGCTGCGTCACCTCTGCGGTAACCAGCCTTAATGACTCTGGTATAGCCACCCTGTCTCTCTGCGTATTTAGGACCTATTTCAGCAAAAAGATTATGGACAACCTCATCATCAAGAAGGTAAGCATGCGCCTGTCTTCTTGCATGAAGATCACCACGTTTGCCTAAAGTAATCATCTTTTCAGCAATTCTTCTTACTTCCTTTGCTTTAGGTTCTGTTGTCATAATTTTTCCTTCTCTTAGAAGAGAAGTGGTCATATTTCTAAGCATCGATCTTCTGTGATCGCTTCTTCTGCCTAATTTTCTGTAACCCATTCTATACTCGCCTCCTTTTCCTTAGAATAACTTATGCCCTTTATTCTTCGGAGGATTTTAAACCCAATCCTAAACTAGCTAGTTTCTGTTTTATCTCTACCAAAGATTTTGTTCCTAAGTTACGAACTTTCATCATGTCTTCTTCTGTCTTTTCTGTCAGTTGATGAACCGTGACAATGCCTGCTCTCTTAAGACAATTATGAGATCTGACCGTTAGGTCCATTTCTTCAATTGTCATATCAAGGACATTATCTTTTACATCTTCTTCTTTTTCGATCATGATTTCAATTTCGTTTGTTGATTCTGAAAGATTAACAAATAAAGAAAGGTGATCGACCAACACTTTTGCAGAAAGACTGATCGCTTCTGAAGGCATAATACTGCCTCTGGTCCAAACTTCAAGAACTAGTTTGTCATAGTCCGTCTTCTGTCCAACTCTGGTATCTTCCACAGCAAAATTCACCTGTTTAATCGGTGAAAAAATGGAATCAACCGGAATCGTTCCGATGGCGTCATCATCTTTTTTATTCTCATTGGCAGGAACATAGCCTCTGCCTCTTTCAACGGTCATCTCCATAAACAATTTTGCATCGCCGTTTAACGTTGCGATAACCTGTTCAGGGTTCAGCACATCTACTTCCGGACCCGATATAATATCGGCCGCAGTGACAATGCCGTCCCCCTCTTTTTCTATACGAATCATTGCAGCTTCTTCATTATTTAATGCCAGATCCAACTGCTTAAGATTTAAAACAATATCCGTAACATCTTCCTTTACACCAGGAACCGTTGAAAACTCATGAAGTACGCCGTCAATCTTTACAGATGTCACAGCCGCTCCGGGAATTGAAGATAACAGGACTCTTCTTATGGAATTACCCAAAGTCGTCCCATATCCTCTCTCCAATGGTTCAAGAATGAATTTACCATATGTCTTACTCTCGTCAGAGGCAATCAATTCAATATTCGGCTTTTCAATTTCTATCATCTTAAAACCTCCCTAGTCTTAAATTTATAATTGAGACTATCTGGAGTACAACTCAACAATTAGCTGCTCTGTTACCGGAATATCAATGTTTTCTCTCTCTGGTAAGGTAACAATCTTAACTGTTGTGTTCTCTGCATCAAGATTCAACCACTCTGGTACATTTTTTTGCTTAAGACCTTCGATAATTGTTTTAACAATTACTGATTTTTTGCTGCGTTCCTTTAGCTGAATCACATCACCAGGCTTTAGCAGCATGGAAGGAATGTTAGCCTTCTTGCCATTAAGTGTAAAATGATTATGTCTTACAAGCTGTCTGGCCTGCGATCTGGAATCTGCAAAACCAGCTCTGTAAACAACATTGTCAAATCTTTGCTCTAATTGGGTAAGCAGGTTTTCGCCAGTTACGCCTTTTTTTCTGTCAGCTTCTTTAAAATATTTTCTAAACTGTCCTTCATTTATGCCGTAAATTCTTCTAGCCTTCTGCTTTTCTCTTAACTGCAAACCATACTCAGAAACTTTTGTTCTTCTCTGTCCGTGTTGTCCTGGTGCATACGATCTTTTTTCAAATGAACATTTTTCTGAATAACATCTATCACCTTTTAAGAAAAGCTTTGCGCCTTCTCTGCGGCATAATCTGCAAACAGGTCCTGTATATCTGGCCATAAGTTTTAAAACACCTCCTATACTCTTCTACGTTTTGGCGGACGACAACCATTATGTGGAATTGGAGTAACATCTTTAATCATGTTTACTTCCAATCCGGCAGCCTGTAACGAACGAATCGCTGCTTCACGGCCTGATCCCGGTCCTTTTACCATACATTCTACTTCTCTTAAGCCATGATCCATCGCAACCTTCGCTGCTTGTTCTCCGGCCATTTGAGCTGCAAAAGGGGTGCTTTTTCTGGAACCTTTAAATCCTACGCCGCCAGAACTTGCCCAGGCAATAGTATTGCCGTTAGTATCCGTGATCGTCACCATCGTGTTATTGAATGTTGACTGAATATGAACAATACCTTTGCTAATATTCTTTTTTACTTTCTTTTTTACGCGTGTACGCTTTTTAGGACTAGCCATTAAAAATTCTCACCCCTATTTCTTTTTCTTAGATACGACTGCTTTTACTTTACCCTTACGAGTACGAGCATTCGTTTTTGTTCTCTGACCACGTACAGGTAACCCTCTACGGTGCCTTAAGCCTCTATAGCAACCAATTTCGATCAATCTCTTAATGTTTAAAGAAACCTCTCTTCTTAAGTCACCTTCTGTTTGCATTGCTCTGATAATCTCTCTGACCTGTCCGATTTCTTCATCCGTCAGATCTCTAACTCTCGTGCTTTTATCAATATTAGCCTGCTCAAGAATTTTAATAGACTGAGATCTTCCGATTCCAAAGATATATGTTAAAGCTATCTCAACTCTTTTATCTCTTGGTAAATCAACACCAACGATTCTTGCCATTTTTTTCTTGCACCTCCCTTAGGTTTACTACCCTTGTCTTTGCTTATGCTTGGGATTATCGCAGATCACTCTGATTACACCTTTTCTGCGAATAAGTTTACATTTTTCACAAATAGGTTTTACTGAAGCCCTTACCTTCATATGAAACCCTCCTTTACTTATACCTGTAAGTAATGCGTCCTCTGGTTAGATCGTAAGGAGACAACTCAATCGTCACCTTATCACCGGGAAGAATTTTAATAAAATTCATCCGGATCTTTCCAGATACATGGGCAAGTATTTTGTGTCCGTTATCTAACTCTACATTAAACATTGCGTTTGGCAGCGGTTCTATAACCGTACCTTCTACTTCAATAACTTCTTTAGACATACTCAAGAACCTCCTTTTTACTTTACCTTATGATTGCAAAAGTCTTTCCAGTGCATCCCGGATATCCTTATTGGTAACCTTCTTCTGTTCTTCCATTTTGCCTTGAAGATCAACATCAATTTTTTCTGAATACCATAAATGATTTATATTTTTCTTTTTCGGATTGGCCAGCCTCTTATATTCTCCATCGACAACATAAACAAACTGGTCGTCCCAGTCATAAACAATATAATCTCTTTTTTTATCTCTACCCGCTCTGGATGTTACGAGTTGACCTTTTCTTATTTCTTTATTCATTGGCACAAATCACCTTTTTTAATATTAGGGAGTAAAATCAGGATGCATCATGAGTATATCTAGATACCTGCTACCCGGTTAAACACTACTTACCCAGAACTTTTAGTATGTCTTTAAGCACTTGCTCCATTGATTGATTACCATTAACGCTTACTAAAAGACCCGTATTTTCATAGTATTCTAAAAGGGGTGCGGTTTGCTTTTCATAAACCTCTAGACGATTTTTAGCTGTTTCTTCAGTATCATCGTCTCTTTGGTATAACTCTCCGCCACACTTGTCACATACGCCTTCAACCTCTGGTGGATTAAAGATCATATGATACGTTGCCCCACAGGATTTGCAAATTCTTCTTCCTGCCAATCTTCCGATTAGTTCTTCAAATGGAACTTCTACATTGATTACGGAATCTAATTTTATCCCTAAGTTACCTAACATTTTCCCAAGTGCATCTGCCTGATTAACCGTTCTTGGGAATCCATCAAGAAGAAAACCATCTGCACAATCATCTTCTTTAATTCTGTCTTCGACAATCCCTACAGTGACTTCATCAGGTACTAATTCACCTTTGTCCATGTATGCTTTTGCTTTCTTGCCAAGCTCGGTCTGCTCTTTTATCGCTTTCCTGAACATATCTCCGGTAGAAATATGAGGAATATTTAAAATTTCAGTTAATTGCTCCGCCTGAGTACCTTTACCAGCACCTGGAGGTCCCATTAATAAAATTCTCATTGTTTCTCCTCCTGACACGTGCTTTTAATAATTTTACTTCATAAATCCTTCGTAATGTCTCATAAGCAAGCTTGATTCTAGCTGCTTCATTGTATCTAGTGCCACACCAACAACAATCAGTAACGCTGTTCCGCCAAAATAGACCGGAATGGCTGTTAAAGCGATCAGGATATTCGGCATAACAGCGATCGCTGCTAAGAATATCGCACCTGCAAGTGTGATTCTGTTCATTACTTTTGTGATATAGTCTGTTGTTGGTCTTCCAGGTCTCAGACCCGGAATGAATCCACCATTCTTTTTAATGTTTGCCGATACATCGGCCGGATTAAATGTAATCGCTGAATAGAAATACGTAAAGAACATGATCAGCATTGCATAAAATACCATATAAGGCACTGATGTAAAGTTAAAGAATGATTCTATTGCATTGGCAAAGCTGTTCTGAGGAAACCAGGAAGCAATGGTTCCGGGAAACATCATAATCGACATTGCAAATATAACGGGAATTACACCAGCAGAGTTTACTTTAATAGGAATGTGCGTACTTTGTCCGCCATACACTTTTCTGCCAACGACTCTTTTGGCATAATGAACCGGAATTCTTCTTTGTCCTTCGTTTACTGCGATAATCGCAACGATAACAACCGCTCCAACAATTACAAAACCAAGAAGCGTAAATACGCCAATCGTTCCCGCTCTAAAATATTCTGCCATCGCGGCCACACCGCCAGGCAAACTGGAAACAATACCTGAGAAAATAATTAATGAGATCCCGTTTCCGATTCCTTTTTCTGTTATCAATTCACCTAACCACATAAGGAACGCAGTTCCGGCTGTTAATGTTAAAGCAATTAATAAAATATTGGGAAATGAAGGATTAATTAAGGCTGAACGCAAACCAAATGAAATACCAATACCCTGGATAAAACCAAGAGCTACGGTTAAATATCTGGTATACTCAACGATTTTCTTTCTTCCTTCTACCCCTTCTTTTGCCAATCTTTCCAGTGCAGGAACAACTACGGTTAATAGCTGAATAATGATCGAAGCATTAATGTAGGGTGTGATACTCATGGCAAAAATAGAGAAGTTTGCGAACGCACCCCCAGAAATAATATCAAAAAACCCTAGTAACTGTCCCCCTGCGATTAATTCCTGAATAACCTGAAGATCAATTCCCGGAACAGGAATATGAACGCCTATTCTGAAAACAAGAATCATCGTTACGGTAAAAATAATTTTTCGTCTCAGTTCTTCAATTTTTAAGACACTCTTTAATGCATCAATCATTATTATTTAATCACCTCGACACTACCGCCAGCATTTTCTATCTTGGTTTTTGCTGCTTCACTTACAGCATGAACCTTGAATACCATCGGCTTCGTTACTTCACCTCTTGAAAGGATTTTAACACCGTCTTTGAACTGCTTAATGACACCGGCCGCTCGTAATGTTTCAGGAGTAACTTCCTGACTTCCGTCGAACTTTTCTGAAATTCTATCTAAATTGATACCTACATATACTTTTTTGAATCTTGCATTGGAAAAACCACGCTTCGGCAATCTTCTTTGTAATGGTGTTTGTCCACCCTCAAAATACGGGCCTTTACCTCCACCAGAACGAGAATTTTGACCATTATGGCCTCTGCCTGCTGTTTTACCTAGTCCGCTACCAATACCTCTGGCTTTACGGGTTCTTGCTTTCCTTGAACCTTCTGCCGCTTTAATATCATGGAGCTTCACAGAGAACACCTCCCATCCTTAACCTAAACTTCTTCTACTTTAACTAAATGACTGATTGTATTAACCATCCCTCTGATGGCCTGGTTATCTTCTTTAACAACTGCTTTATTTATTTTAGTTAGGCCAAGAGTTTGGGCTGTCTTCTGCTGGTTCGGATTTTTGCCTATAGTGCTTTTCACTAAGGTAATTTTAATATTTCCCATCATCTTGCCTCCTAATTTAATAATTCTTCTACAGTTTTACCGCGAAGCTTTGCCACATCTTCTGCTCTTTTCAAAGACTGAAGACCCTGCATAGTTGCCTTTACGATATTCAGGTTGTTACTTGCCCCTAAGGACTTTGTTAAAATGTCAGTGATTCCGCAAAGCTCAATCACTGATCTTGCTGCTCCGCCCGCAATAACACCGGTACCCGGTGCTGCTGGTTTAAGCATCACTCTGGCTGCGCCAAACTTACCAAGAACCTGGTGAGGAACGGTCTTAGAGTTGGTCATCGGAATTTCCACAACATTTCTTTTTGCATCTTCCACAGCTTTTCTGATTGCTTCCGGAACTTCATTTGCTTTACCCATGCCGACTCCGACTTTGCCTTTATGATTTCCTACTGCTACTAAAGCACTGAAGTTAAAACGTCTTCCGCCTTTAACAACTTTAGCAACTCGGTTAATAAATATTACTTTTTCCTGGAACTCCTGTTGTTTTTCAGGACCTCTTTGTCTATCTGCACCTCTAGCCAAAAGATATACCCTCCTTCACAAAAAAAATTAAAATTCTAATCCTGCTTCTCTTGCACCATCTGCAAAAGACTTTATTCTGCCATGGTACATTAAACCGCCCCGATCAAAAACGACTTGCGTAATTCCTTTTTCAATCGCTTTTTTCGCAAGCATTTCGCCTACTTTTTTCGCACCCTCTGCATTACCACCGAAGTCTTCTTGCAAAGATGAAGCTGAAACAAGTGTTACGCCATTTTGATCATCAATAATCTGTCCGTAAATGTTGTTTAAACTTCTGTACACACAAAGGCGGGGTCTTTCAGCTGTACCTTTAAGTTTATATCTGATTCTTTCGTGTTTTTTTGCTCTGATTTTTTTCCTAGGTGTTTTCTTTATCATTAAAGTCACCCCTTTCCACTATGCCCTACTATTTACCAGCTGTTTTACCTGGTTTTAATTTCACGACTTCGTCTGAGTATCTGATTCCTTTACCTTTATAAGGTTCCGGCTGTCTTACAGCTCTGATATTGGCTGCAAGGCTTCCTACTTTTTCCTTGTCAATTCCTTTAATAATAATTGTGTCCTGAGCAGGCACTTCAATTTCAGTGTTTTCATATGCTTCCATCTCAACCGGATGAGAATATCCCGCCGAAATAATAAGCTTTTTACCCTGTAATTGTGCTCTGTAACCTACACCAACCATCTTAAGTGTCTTTTGAAAACCTTCAGAAACACCTAAAACCATATTATTTACTAATGTTCTTGTTAATCCGTGTAATGCCTTGTGCTTAATTTCTTCACTCGGACGTTTTACAACGACAGCACCATCTTCTAATGTTACCAGCATATCTGCCGGAAGCGGTCTTGTAAGAGTGCCCTTAGGCCCTTTTACTTCCACTACATTATCTTCTTTTACAAGAACCTCTACGCCGTTAGGAATGTTGACAGGAAGTTTACCAATTCTGGACATGTTCATACCTCCCGATTTTTATTACCATACGTAACAAATAACTTCTCCACCAAGACCATTTTTACGAGCTACTTTGTCCGTAACCACGCCTTGTGATGTAGAAATAACAGCAATACCTAAGCCATTTAACACCTTTGGCACTTCATCTTTTTTACAATACACTCTAAGACTTGGCTTACTGATTCTTTTTAAGCCACTGATTACTTTTTGGTTGTCATCACTATACTTAAGGAATAATCTGATCATCCCCTGCTTATTGTCTTCGATCACTTCGTAATCTTTAATAAATCCTTCCGTTTTTAAGATATCCGCTAAGTTTATTTTAATCTTAGAAGCCGGAATCTCCACGGTATCATGTTTAATCATATTTGCATTTCTGACTCTTGTTAAGAAATCAGAAATAGGATCCGTCATAACCATATTATTTATTTACCCCCTTCCATCCTTTGAGGTTTACCAGCTGGCTTTTTTAACTCCAGGTAGCTGTCCTTTATGCGCAAGTTCTCTAAAGCAGATACGGCAAACCGCAAATTTACGAATGTAGCCGCGTGGTCTGCCACACACTTTACATCTATTAACTTCTTGTACTTTAAACTTGGGAGCCTTGCGAACTCTCATTGAAACTTTAGCCACTACGTCTTACCTCCTTTTAATTAAAGAGATTTAGTCTTTACTAAATGGCATTCCACTTAATCTCAGTAATTCTCTTCCTTCTTCATCCGTCTTGGCCGTTGTTACAAACACAACTTCCATTCCGCGAACCTTATCAACCTTGTCATAGTCAATTTCCGGGAAAATTAACTGTTCTCTTAATCCTAAACTGTAATTACCTCTGCCATCGAATGACTTTGGAGAAACTCCTCTGAAGTCACGAACACGCGGAAGTACAACATTTACCATTTTATCAATAAACTCGTACATTTTTTTCCCACGAAGTGTCACTTTAGCGCCAATCGGCATACCTTCTCTAAGCTTAAAACCCGCAATAGATCTTTTAGCTTTAGTAATGACAGGCTTCTGACCAGAAATTAACGTTAACTCTTCCACAGCCGAATCTAATACTTTTGTATTTACGACAGCCTCGCCGAGACCAATGTTAATCACTACTTTTTCAAATTTAGGAATTTCCATAACACTTTTATATGCAAACTTTTCTTGCATTAAGGGGGTTATTTCACTCTGATATCTTTCCTTTAATCTGGCCAATGCTATAAGCCTCCTTTCCGCATTTCTTATTTATCAAAAACTTCTTCACATTTCACACAAGATCTAACTTTTTTACCGTCACCAAGGATTTTCTTAGAGATTCTTACTCCCTTGCCACACTTGGTACAGAAAGGCATTGCATTTGAAGCGTTAATTGCTGCTTCTCTTTCCATAATACCACCCTGTGGATTTCCTTTTGTTGGTTTTGCATGTTTCTTTACAATATTTACGCCTTCAATCACAAGTTTGCCATCTTTTGGCATTGCCTGAAGAACTTTACCTTTTTTGCCTTTATCTTTTCCAGCAGTAACGACTACTGAATCTCCTTTTTTTACATGAAGTTTTGCCATTTGTTTCACCTCCAGGGCTTATTCTTACAGCACTTCAGGAGCCAAAGATATAATTTTCATAAAATCTTTGTCACGTAATTCTCTGGCGATTGGGCCAAAGATACGTGTACCTCTTGGACTGCGATCATCTTTTATTACTACAGCAGCATTTTCATTGAACTTAATGTAGGAACCATCTTTTCTCTTAATCGGACGAACGGTTCTTACGATAACGGCTCTTACTACTTCACCTTTTTTTACTACGCCACCGGGAGCTGCGTCCTTTACAGAACAAACGATTATATCTCCAACACTTGCGTATCTGCGTCTGGTACCACCCAGCACTCTAATACATAAAAGCTCTTTTGCTCCAGTATTATCTCCGACTTTTAATCTGGTTTCTTGTTGAATCATCTTTCGAAAACCTCCCTTCGAAAGCAGGTTACCTATTTTTTTAGATGATAGGCGCTTTCTCTACTATTTCAGTTAATCTCCATCTTTTATCTTTGCTCAGAGGGCGAGTTTCCATAATTTTAACTTTATCGCCTGTTCTGCACTCATTTTGTTCATCATGAGCTTTATATTTTTTTGTTACTGTTTTATATTTTTTGTAGATCGGGTGTCTTACTTTATTTTCGACAGCCACTGTAATGGTTTTATCCATTTTGTCGCTAACCACTTTACCGATACGAACTTTACGTTCTACTCTTTCCAAGATATTTACCCCCCTCTATTAAACTTTGGGTCTCTCTATATTCAATTCCCGCTCTCTAAGAACTGTCTTTGATTTTGCAATGTCTTTTTTGACTGACTTAATTCTCATAGGATTGTCCAACTGGCCAGTTGCCATCTGAAAGCGAAGATTAAATAATTCTTGCTTTAAACTTGAAACTTTTGTTTGAAGTTCTTCTGTTGTTAAATCTCTAATCTCTTTTGCTTTCATTATTCATCACCACCAATTTCTTCCTTCTTCACAAACTTGCATCTAACAGGAAGTTTATGCATCGCTAGTCTGAAAGCCTCTCTGGCTACTTCTTCCGGTACTCCGGACATTTCAAACATAACGCGTCCTGGTTTAATAACCGCTACCCAAAACTCTGGAGAACCTTTACCGGATCCCATTCTGGTTTCCGCAGGTTTAGCTGTTACAGGCTTGTGAGGGAATATTTTAATCCAGACTTTACCACCACGTTTGATGTGACGTGTCATTGCAATACGAGCGGCTTCTATTTGTCTGCTCGTAATCCATGATGCGTCTAAAGACTGCAATCCAAATTCTCCGTATGTTACTTTATTTCCTTTATTGGCGTTTCCAGTCATTTTTCCTCTATGCTGTCTGCGCCATTTTACTCTTTTAGGCATTAACATGGTTTATTCCTCCTCTTTAACAGGTTGTGGAGTCTTTTTTGCCTCTGGTAGAATTTCACCATTATAGATCCAAACTTTCACTCCGATTTTACCGTAAGTTGTATCCGCTTCAGCAAATGCGTAATCGATATCCGCTCTCAGCGTATGAAGAGGAACTTTCCCTTCACTCAACCACTCAGTTCTTGCAATTTCAGCTCCACCAAGTCTTCCGGATACTGCAACCTTAATTCCTTTGGCTCCGCTTTTAATCGCTCTGCCGATTGTCTGCTTCATTACTCTTCTGAAAGCCACTCTCTTTTCAAGCTGAGCCGCTACAGCCTCTGCAACTAACTGACCATCTTTTTCAGGTCTTTTTACTTCCTGTATGTTGATGTTTACTTCTTTGTTTGTCATTTTCTTTAGCTCTTGCTTTAACGCTTCGATTTCAGCACCATTTCTGCCGATAACAACGCCCGGCTTAGCTGTGTAAATCGTGATCTTTATTCTCGTATTGGCTGCTCTTTCAATAATGATATTGGAAATACCTGCAGCAAACAGTTTCTTCTTAATATAATCTCTTATTTTTAAGTCCTCGTGTAACAGTTCGATGTATAATTTATCAGCATACCATCTGGCATCCCAGTTTCTTATAACGCCGACTCTCAGACCTTTCGGACTTATCTTCTGACCCACGTAATTATCCCTCCTTTTTTTCAGCTACAACCACAGTAATATGGCTCATTCTCTTACGAATTAAATCCGCTCTACCCATCGCTCTGGGCTTTTGCCTTTTCATCGTTGGACCCTGGTCCACATAACAAGCTTTTACATAAAGATTGTCCGTGTTTAACTCAAGGTTGTTTTCTGCATTTGCAACCGCTGACTTAAGCACTTTTTCTACTAAAAAAGAAGCTTTTTTTGGTGTGAATTTAAGTGTCGCATACGCTTCCTGAATATCTTTACCTCTAATAATGTTCATTACCTGCTGTACTTTTAAAGGCGAAATTCTAATATATTTCGCAACAGCTTTAGTTTCCATTACTAAGAACCCCCTCTCTCTTCGGATTCCTTATCTCAAACCTGAAGACTTTTCTGAATCTGTATGACCTCTGTATGTTCTGGTTGGAGAAAATTCTCCTAATTTGTGTCCTACCATATCCTCTGTAACGTATACTGGAACATGCTTTCTGCCGTCATGAACGGCAATGGTATGCCCTATAAACTCTGGAAAGATTGTTGAGCTTCTTGACCAAGTCTTAATCAGCTTTTTCTCACTTTTTTCATTCATTTCCTGGACTCTTTTGTATAAACGTTCTTCTACGTAAGGCCCTTTTTTAACGGATCTGCTCATTAAGCAATTGCCTCCTTTCTCAGACTATTTTCTTTTTCTGACAATAAATTTATCACTTTGATTTTTCTTTTTACGGGTTTTTCCACCAATAGCGATTTTACCCCATGGTGATACAGGCGCTTTACGTCCGATTGGAGCACGTCCTTCACCACCACCGTGCGGATGGTCGTTAGGATTCATAACTGAACCACGAACCGTAGGTCTTTTGCCTAACCAGCGGCTTCTTCCTGCTTTACCAATGGTCACATTTTCATAACTTACGTTTCCAACCTGACCGATTGTCGCTCTGCAGTTTATGTGAACCATTCTAACTTCACCGGATGTAAGTCTAATCTGTGCGTAGTTTCCTTCTTTTGCCATTAGCTGTACGCTTGTACCTGCTGATCTGGCAATCTGTCCGCCTTTGCCGATTTTTAGTTCCACATTATGGATAGTTGTACCCACCGGGATGTTTTTGATCGGTAATGCGTTTCCGACTTTAATGTCTGCTTCCGGACCTGAATAGATCACGTCGCCTACATTTATGCCATTTGGTGCTATAATATATCTTTTTTCACCATCTAAGTAAGTAATTAGTGCAATATTGGCCGATCTGTTAGGATCATACTCAACGGTGCTTACTTTACCGGGAATGGCATCTTTTGTTCTTTTAAAATCAATTAATCTGTACTTTCTTTTATGGCCACCGCCATGATGACGTACAGTGATTTTTCCCCTAGCATTTCTTCCTGCATGTTTCTTTAAAGGAACCACTAAAGACTTTTCTGGCTGGTCTGTTGTAATTTCCTTAAACGACAATACTGTCATATGTCTTCTAGCAGGAGATGTAGGTTTAAAACTTTTGATAGACATTAACCTTACCTCCTAATTAAAATTTTAGGCTTTTACATTCCTTCGAATACTTCGATTTGCTGACCTTCTTTTAAGGTAACAATGGCTTTTTTCCAGCCTGGCGTCATACCCTCTGAACGACCCATTCTTTTCTTTTTGCCTTTAACATTCATTGTTGAAATGTTTACTACATCAACTTTGAAAATCTCATTAACGGCTTTTTTGATTTCGAATTTGTTTGCTGTTTTAGCGACTTTGAATGTGTACTTTCCTTCTTCCATCATCGCAACCGTTTTCTCAGTGACTACCGGCTTTAAAATAACGTCATATGCTGTCTTCACTTAGAAAGCACCTCCTCTGTCTTAGCAACTGCATCCTGAGTGATATACATTTTATCATGGTTGATGATATCATAAACGTTTAATCCTTCAGATGTCGTATAAGAAATTCCAGGGATGTTACTTACTGATTTTAGAACGTTGATCTCTTCTGCTGCAGTAACCACCAACGCTTTTCCTTCGTTATTAAAAGCTGCTAAAATTTTAATCATATCTTTTGTTTTAGGCGCTTCTAATGCAAGAGCATCTAAAACCATAAAATTATTGTTTGAAACCTTATCACTTAATACTGACTTAAGAGCTAATCTTCTCTTTTTCTTAGGAATCGAGTATGAATAGTCTCTTGGCTTTGGTCCGAAAGTAATCGAACCTCCGCGCCAGATTGGCGAACGGGTTGTTCCGACTCTGGCTCTGCCTGTTCCTTTTTGCCTCCAGGGCTTACGGCCACCGCCTCTTACTTCTCCTCTGTGTTTGGTAGAAGAAGTGCCTCTTCTCATGCTTGCTAACTGCATGACAACAGCCTCGTGAACTACGCTTTCGTTTGGCTCGATACCAAAAACCGATTCATTTAGTTCAACTTGGCCTACTTCTTTACCTTCTAAGTTATATAAAGCTACGCTTGGCATTCTTAGTCCTCCTTCCTTTGAAAATCAATTCTTATGCTTTTATCGACTGTCTGATTGTTACAAGGCTTTTTCTGGCACCTGGCACAGAACCCTTGATTAAGATCAGATTCTTTTCAGCATCTACTTTGACTACCTGTAATCCCTGAACTGTTACAGTATCTCTACCCATATGTCCAGGTAATTTTTTACCTTTAACTACTTTGTTCGGACCTAATGCTCCGATTGAACCTGGTTTTCTGTGATGTCTTGAACCGTGAGTCATTGGACCTCTTCCGAAGTTATGTCTCTTGATAACACCCTGCATACCCTTACCCTTACTAAGACCTGTTACATCAACGTATTCGCCTTCTTGGAATACATCGACTTTTATTTCCTGCCCTAAGCTGTACTGGCTCAGATCGTCTACTCTTACTTCTCTAAGGTAACGCAAAGGCTTGATGCCTGCTTTAGCAAACTGCCCCTGATGAGGTTTTGTTGCATTTTTTTCTTTGATGCTGCCGTATGCAATTTTGATAGCCTGGTAACCATCGTTCTCAACATCTTTTTGTTGAATCACGACACATGGACCGGCTTCTACAACTGTTACCGGAAATAATCTTCCTTCTCCATCAAACATTTGTGTCATTCCAACTTTTTTTCCTAAAATCATGTTTTTCATCTTTTTCCACCTCCCAATATTAGAGTTTAATCTCGATATCCACACCAGAAGGCAGATCTAATCTCATTAGTGAATCAACAGTCTTTGGTGTGGGATCAACGATGTCAATTAGTCTTTTGTGCGTTCTCATTTCGAACTGCTCTCTGGAGTCCTTATTGACATGAGGTGATCTCAAAACCGTAAAAACGTTCTTTTCAGTAGGAAGCGGGATCGGACCCGATACGCTTGCACCTGTTTTCTTTGCCGTTTCTACAATTTTCTGTGCTGATTGATCGATAACTTTGTGATCAAATGCCTTTAGTCTGATTCTGATCTTTTGTTTCGCCATTTTCATTCCTCCTTATCGCCCGATTGTCGGACATTCTCAGCAGAAATTAACTTGTCCACGCTGTCTGGCGTATCATCGTGCCAACAACCTTCTGCCTCATCGCATGCTTTGCATACCCTATTATTATACGGTTTTTTTACTGTTTGTCTAGTTTTTTTGCTGATTTTTTTATTTTTTTAAAAAAAAATTTTTAATTTCTCAAAAAAAATCAGGATAAGCGTTCTCACCTATCCTGATTTACTATTTTTTTTGTTTTTTGCTTCAACTTGTTAGCTGGTAAAGGACCTTACTAACCTTCAAGAACTTCTGATACAACACCTGAACCAACTGTTCTTCCGCCTTCACGAATGGCAAAGCGTAAGCCAGGCTCAATCGCAATCGGTGTAATCAATTCGATTTCCATTCT
>SKKY01000102.1 GCA_007123515.1 Clostridia bacterium | reverse complement strand
CCGGTCTGGTCGCATCACTCGTTACAATGTATACGTTTTTTGACTGCCCGTATCCATTAAGGGTTTTACCGATGGGTTCCTCTAGCGCCCTTTTGATTTCTTCCTCATTACTGTGAGGAAGAGCTTCCTCAGATATATTGACGATTTCAAAAGGGAAATCAACTTCCTTTTCAATATATCCTCTTCCGTAAGGAATCGTAATCTTTGTCATTTTTTCGCCTCCTTTAAAAATGATAAGTCTATGTATACTTTACATTTTACAACAGCATTACAATAATACAATCTAAAAATAAAAAAAACCACTATCAGATAATAGCGGCCTTGTTTCTCAGGGGGATCGTTAATCATTTAAGCTGGGGAATTTTCCGGTTTTTTGGTAAATGGTGATCTCGCCGATGTTAGTGGCTCTGTCGGCAATTCTTTCGAGATAACTAGATATAAAGATCAAATAATTAGCCTGGCTGATCGTCTTAGGATTCTCAAGCATTAAAGCAATAAGCTCTCTGAATATTTGTTTATGATATGCATCCACAATATCATCATCTTTTTCAAGTTCTGCTGCCATCGTTATGTCATTTTGAATATAGGCCTCTATCGCTTTTCTGACCATATTTTTTGTTGTTTCTGCCATTTTGGGAATATCTATTAATGGCTTAATGAATTCCTTTTCTTCTATTCTTTTCACGGTCTTTGCTATATCCACCGCATTATCGGCCATTCTTTCAAGTTCTGGTATAATTTTAATAGCCGCCATAATAAAACGCAAATCGCCGGCCATCGGCTGCTGTTTAGCAATTAAAGCAATTGCCTGATCTTCTATTTCTCTTTCAAGGCGATCAACCTGATCATCCATTTTAATGACACGATCGGCTAGTTCATTGTTTCTGGTTAGCAGAGATTTCACTGCTAAAGAAATTGATTCCTCTACTAAACTTCCCATCATTAACACTTTTTTCTTTAAGAGTTCCATCTCTTTTTCAAAATTTTCTCTAAGCATGGTTCGCCTCCTTTTATCCAAATCTACCCGTAATGTAATCTTCGGTTCTTTTATCTTTTGGGTTTGTAAAGATGACTTCAGTTTCATCTTCTTCTACCATCACACCATTTAAGAAAAAACCCGTCCGATCAGAAATTCTGGCCGCCTGTTGCATATTATGTGTAACAATCACTATCGTAAATTTCTTTTTTAAATCTTGTGCTAGTTCTTCGATTTTTAAGGTTGAGATCGGATCAAGTGCTGAGGTAGGCTCATCCATCAGTAACACTTCAGGCTCAACGGCTAACACTCTGGCAATACAGAGCCTTTGCTGCTGACCCCCGGATAACCCCATTGCTGATCTTTTCAGTCGGTCTTTTGCTTCATCCCATAATACGGCCTGCTTTAAACTCTTTTCAACAATTTGATCTAATTCCTTTTTGTTCTTTATTCCATGAACCCTTGGTCCATAAGCGACATTATCATAAATTGACATCGGAAATGGGTTCGGGCTTTGAAAAACCATGCCTACTTTTTTCCTTAAATTGACCACATCAATCGCGTTGCTAAGAATCTCTTCTTCATCCATCTTGACACTACCATTAATTTTTACGCCGTCAATTAGATCATTCATTCTGTTTAGCACCCGTAAAAATGTGGATTTCCCGCAACCAGAAGGTCCGATTAACGCTGTAATTTTCTTTTCCGGCATATTAAGATCAACCTTATTTAATGCCTGAAAGTCTCCATAGAAGAGATCAAGATCTTTTACCCGTATTTTTACTTGATTAGTCTTTGTATCCATCTTGCGCCCCCTTAATGATTGGATCAGGCTTAGCGATTGTGCTTTGCCGTCAGTTTTTTCATAGTAAAATTGGCCATTGTATTAATAATAAATATTGTAATGATTAATAACACTCCGGAACCGAATGCGACTTCAAATCTTCCCGTTTCCATGGCTACCATATATAAATGCATGGATAATGTTCTTGTCCCATGAAAAATTGTTTCTGGTGGTAATAAAGAACCCCCAAGGGTATATAATAGAGCCGCTGTTTCACCAATAGCACGACCGGCACCTAATATAATGCCCGTTAAAATCCCTGGTGCTGCCGTTGGCAGAATAATCTTATATATCGTCTCCCATTTATTAGCGCCTAATGCCAGACTGCCTTCCCTATATGATTGGGGAACAGTTTTTAATGCTTCTTCTGCTGTTCTGATAATGGTGGGTAGAATCATACATGTTGCCGTCAATGCGCCTGAAATTAGTGACCAACCATTCGTATAGGGTCTTAGAATGATAACAAAGAAAACATAACCAAATAATCCAAAAATAATCGAAGGAACACCTGCGAGCAGTTCCGTTCCAAATCGTATTGTTTTCGATACAAAACTATCTTTAGTGTACTCATTAAGATAAACAGCTGCACCAATTCCAATCGGAGCTGCCATGGCGAGAGTCAAAAAAACAAAATAAAACGTTCCTACAATAACCGGGAACACTCCGCCCTCTGCTCCCATCCGTCTGGGTCTGTCAGTTAAAAATTCCCAGCTGATGTTACCCATCCCTTTGATAAAAATATAGCCGATAATCGATACCAGTACGATTACCGTTGAAAAAGCCGCCATCCAAAGAGCTGCATTTATGATCTTTTCTTTTCCTTTTGGTTTAGTTAATGCCATTTATTTTACCGCCCTTTTATTTAACAATATCCCAGCAACATTTAATAATGCAATAATGACAAATAATACCATTCCCACTGCAAAGAGTGCGCTTCTGTGTGTTGGATCTGCATACCCCATCTCAAGGGCTATCGTAGCTGTTAATGTAGAAACAGGAGAAAATATACTATACAAGAAACTATCAGGAATAATCGGCATATTTCCCACTACCATAATTAACGCCATGGTCTCACCAATGGCACGACCCATTCCTAAAATAACCGCTGATACGATTCCGGATCTGGCTGCAGGCAAAATAACACCAAATATTGTCTGAAAATGTGTAGCTCCAAGACCAAGAGCACCTTCTTTATACTTATAAGGGACGGCACGAATTGCATCCTCCGAAATATTGATAATTGTTGGCAGAATCATAATGGCCAAAATAATACCACCACTAAGAATACTGTATCCCCATTTGTAATCATCCGGCAGAATATTTCCCAAATAGTCTCTTTGGATCACCCTCATAAATTCGTTGATTACAACCATCCCAAACAATCCATAAACGACAGAAGGTATTCCAGCTAAAAGTTCAATCGCTGGTCTGATAATTCTTGCTACCCTATCATTGGCAATTTCTGCAAGAAAAACAGCTGTTGCCAATCCAAGAGGAACTCCAATAATTAATGCCACAAAAGTAACATGAAATGTTCCATATATCAGTGGCAAAAGCCCATAAATCTCTCTTGTAGGATTCCAGGTTCTCCCACTGATCATATTCCAAACTCCATGCTCAAAAAAAATCGGCATTCCTTCTCTGAATACAAAATATGCGATCATAACAATCACTACGACTGAAATTGATGCACATGCAAAAAAAACACCTTCCATACCCCGGTTTATATATTTTTTCATAGAACCATCCTTTTGTCAGATTATTTCAGCATTTATCAGTGATAATGTAAAACCCCGTTAATTCTCACTGATAAATGCTGAAAGGAAACTAGTTTCCTTTCAGCGGTTTATCATTTTAATTACAATTTAATTAGTTAATCGGAATAAATTTCTCTCTTGCTACTATTGCCTGTCCTTCTTCTGAAAGAATGAAGTCTACCAGTGCCTCAGCAATCGGACCAACTTCACCTTCAGGAAGAATGTAGATAAATGGTCTAAAAATTGGATATGAAGCGTTGTTAATGTTTTCTACTGTAGGCATAGCTCCATTTACCGGTACCACTTTTATTGTATCGTTAAGCGAACCTGTTGAAGTATAACCAATTGCATTGACATCTGCTGCTACAGCTGCCATAACAGCACCTGTAGAATTCTGAATAGTCATTCTTTCCGTTGGAGAATCTTTTCCTAAAACGATCTCTTCAAAAGCGCCTCTAGTTCCGGATCCTTCTTCTCTACTAACAACCGTCATGCTGATGTCATCTCCGCCAACCTGAGACCAGTTTGTGATAACACCTGTGTAGATATCGTATACCTGCTCCATTGTTAACTCTAATCCTTCGATTGGATTATCAGGGTGAACGATCATAGCAATTCCATCATTAGCAATGGTAACTACCTGAACACCGGCAGTTTCATTATCTCTTAGTGCTCTTGAGGACATTCCAATATCAGCTGCACCACTTGCTGCTGATTCAATACCAGCACCAGAGCCACCACCGGATACATCAATTCTGACATCTCTGTTTTGTTCCATGAACGCCATTGTTAATTCTTCAGTTAAAGGATGTACCGATGTAGAACCTGCAATTGCAATAACTCCGGATAAACCTTCTTCTCCCGAACCATTTTGCACAGGCGCCGGACTTCCTCCGCCACAGCCTGTAATGGCCACTGCCATCATTAATAAAACGCTTACTAAAAACATACTTTTCTTTTTAAACATAATTTGCTTTCCTCTCCCTTTCAGTAATTAAGATCTCTTCTATTCACAACAAGACTATAACAATCGATAATTATTAATAAATTATGCTTTTGTTAAGTCTGTGTTAAGTAAAAAACAACCCTTACTGCCTCTTGGCAATAAGGGTTGTTTTTATATTATTTCTTTTATTTTGCTTTTTTTAACAACACCCAGAATTTACTTCCCTTCCCGGGTTCACTTTCTACACCGATGGTACCTCCAAGACTTTCGATAATATTTTTTGCTATCGATAATCCCAGCCCAAATCCACCGCTTTTTTTATTTCTTGATTTATCCACTCGGTAAAATCTTTCAAAAACTCTTTCCGTCTCATCTTCGTTTATGCCAATTCCGGTATCAAATACCTCAAGTTGGATCATTTCATTTTTATCGCTAATCACAATGGCAACCGCACCTTTTTCCGGTGTGTATTTAATTGCGTTATCAATAAAATTAACCAGTACTTGTTTTAGCCGTTCCTCATGCCCCCATACAAAATAACTATGATCTTTTTCCATGGTGACTGTTATTGTAATGTCTTTTTCTGCGGCTAAATGACTGAAACTGTCGTAAACGGAAGAGACAATTCTTTTTAGATCGACAATTTCTTTCTGCACAATATTTTTTTCTGATTCAATCTTAGAAAGATTCATCAAATCCTCTACTAAAGCAATCAGGCGGTCAGCTTCTAGATCAATAATTTTTATAAACTTCTCGCGCAGTTCCTTATCATCCATAGCCCCGTGAAGTAATGTTTCTGTATACCCTTTTACCGATGTTAACGGTGTTCTTAGTTCGTGGGAAGCATTTGCCACAAAATCTGATTTTAATTTACTTAGCTTTATCTCCTCGGTCAGGTTGGTCAGCAAAATGGTCACCCCTGAAATGTTTCCTTCTTTATAAACAGGTGCAAAAGACGCTTTCACATACATTTCTTGTCCCTGGCTAGTAATCATTATTTCTTCTTCGATCAGTCTTTCCTGTGTCACACACTGATCCGCATAGTCAACAATAGCATAGTTTCTGAGCACTTCATAAACTAGCTTGTTTTTAACTAATGGAAGCGACAAACCAAGCATGGATTCTGCAAGATTATTTAACATGATAATTCGGCCTTTTTCATCGAGAAAAATTACAGCACTGGCCATGGTACTGATAATGTTTTCCAATCTGTTTTTTTCCTCATCAGCCTCACTGATTTTTTCTTTAATTGTATCCTTCATATAATTAATATTCATCGCTAAATCTGCAAGCTCATTATTAGCCAGCGTAGTGACTTCTTTATCAAGATCGCCCTTAGCGATCTCCTCCAGATCATTACTAATTTCTTTGATTGGAACCGTTAGTGAATGACTGACACGTATACTGATCAAAGAGGCAATGGCAAGAGAAAGTAAAAGTCCGGTAAAAAACACCTGTCTGTAATTTCTTAAAAAATCATTGATGAATTCAATCCCATAAGAAATCCTGACAACAGCAAAAATCTGATCCTGGTCAGTAACCGGTATGGCTACATAGAGCATCTCTCGTTTTGCAGAAACGCTGAATCTTTTTTCCACACCAATATTGCCCTCAAAGGCCTGAATGATTTCTGCACGATTTCGGTGGTTTTCGAGCTGATCGAGTTTGACTTCCGTGTCTCCTACTACTTCACCATCATCAAGGATCACAGTTATCCGACTGCTGGTTTCAATCGATATTCTCTCTATTTTCTGTTGAATTCTTTCATAAGATTCTTCCTTTAATT
>SKKY01000166.1 GCA_007123515.1 Clostridia bacterium | reverse complement strand
GTGCTTAAACATGCCGAAACACTAGCTAAAGAACATGGACTTTTAGAAAATGACAACTACCACCTGCTCGATGAAAAAAAAGACTTTTTTAGCCAATATTCGGTTTCAGTAGGCTCTACAGGAAATCTGGGGCTTAGCATCGGATTGATGGGATCTATGCTCGGTTTTAAAGTTCAGGTTCATATGTCCAAAGATGCCTGGCAATGGAAAAAAGATCTGCTTAGAAAACATGGTGTGACGGTTTTTGAACATGATGATGATTACTCCTTTGCCGTTGAATCCGCCAGAAAACAGTCTGAAAACAATCCAAAAGACTATTTCATTGATGATGAAAACTCTATAGACCTGTTTGTTGGCTATAGTTCAGCTAGTTTAGAACTAGCCGGACAGCTAAAAGCAATGAATATTACAGTAAGTCATAAAAACCCTCTTTTTGTCTATCTGCCCTGTGGTGTAGGCGGCGGACCCGGAGGCATTACGTATGGATTAAAAGAAGCTTTCGGGGATCATGTGCATTGTTTTTTTGCAGAACCAACTCAATCCCCGTCTGTATTACTTGGCTTTTATACGCAACTCCATGAAAATATCTCAGTTAGGGATATCGGTCTTGATAACAACACCATCGCAGATGGACTGGCTGTCGGAAGGCCATCAGGACTTGTAGGAAAATTGCTTAACCATGTCATCGATGGTTTTTACACTGTAAAAGATGACTATCTAAAAGAGAAAATAAAAGAAATGTATACTCTTGAACATACCTTTTTAGAGCCTTCTGCGGTCATTGGTTGTAAAGGAATTGACATGGTCTTACAGCATTCCGGCTATTGCAAACAACATGGCATTCAAAAAGAAGATATCACTCATCTTATCTGGGGCACTGGCGGAAGTCTTGTTCCTGAAGAAATTAAAAAAGAGTACCTGCTTTAGTTTTAGTAGGTACTCCTTAATTTTAATTGTGTTAGAACATGCGGCAGAAGATCTTTTGAACGGGAAATCATACGATGATATTCCTCATAAGCCGGGAAAATATTATATTTTTTATCAAAATAATAGACCACACTTTTATTTTCTTTCTGTATATGAAATGCAAAAATATACAAATCATATTTTGTGTCCCAGGCTGCTTTTTTTATCTCATCAATCTTATGCTTATAGTCATCATTTAAAGCAAATAGCTGTGCGATCCCAACTTTCCCTCCAGCATACTCACGCAAAGAATTAGTAAGTATCCGCTCAATGGTCATATTTTTAATTAAGACCTGACTGACTGTTTTTTCAGATAACTCTTCAAAACTAATTCCTATATCATATTTTTCGTATAGTGTATCAACCATCTTTCGGTCTGCATCACTGGCTTTAACATTTTTAAGACCCATAGTATCAGAAATAATCCCAAGAACAGCCGCTCTTGCAAGCATATCATTTAGTGCAATGTTTTTATCAAAACACATCTCTGCAATTAACGTTGCCGTAGCGCCCACTTTTCTAAAACGTATCTCTTTGGCTTTTAGATTTCCCTGAATGGTATGATGGTCAACACAAATCAACACTTCTTTATCAATCTGATACTGACCAAAAGATTCCATCACGTCATTATGGTCAACCATGGCAAATTCAACATCTTCGCGGAGTAATTCTTCTGGT
Organism: Clostridia bacterium; assembly: GCA_007123515.1. Taxonomy (GTDB): domain Bacteria; phylum Bacillota; class Peptococcia; order Peptococcales; family SKKY01; genus SKKY01. The sequence continues at coordinate 4,729 of SKKY01000166.1, read as the reverse complement.
GTAATAAGTCGTGGCATATCAAGTCCTGATAGCTTGAAAATTTCGATCGTGCTTTCCCTTAAACTGCTTTGATTTACATAAACCGCTTCGGCCTCATAGCCTGATTTTTTGTAATAATGTTCAAGCAATATGGAACTAGTAAGGCTGTCTATATCGGTATAAGGAAAACCATGCCCAAAACAATAGATCAATCAGAACACTCCTTCGTACAATATTTTTTATTCTTGTTCTTCAGATTTTTTTTGTTCTTTAAAAAAATTAATTATAAACTCGGATTCCTTAGGATTTAGATCAAACTTAACATTGGCTTCATCTGTCAGTTTATTAATGTTTTCACCCGGGATAAGATTTCTCATTTCGTTCACCCATGTAATTGCATTTTTTAATTTATCACCTTTAGCCTGCATCTTTTTCCTCCTTATTTTCCCGTGAAACGGGGATTTCTTTTTTCTAAAAAAGCATTTGTTGCTTCTTTGTAATCTTTACTTTCTGCGCACATTTTAATCCGCTCTTCCAAACTTATCTGATCATCATATACTCCGGTTATCGTTTGAAATCCAGCTTTTATCGCCTGAATGGAAAGCGGTGCATTTTCTGAGAGCATCATAACATAAGAATCTAAAGGATTCTTTAAATGATTGTTAATTATCATAGTTATACCCATTTTTTCAGCTTCCTGAACACCGATTTTTCTCCCGGTAAACAAAATATCTTTGGCATGAGTTATCCCGGCGACTTCAATCAGGTTTTGTATGCCTCCTGTTGAATATCCAAGACCTCTTTTTGCTACTGGCAATGAAAAGGATGCCATTGGATGAGAAAATCTGAAATCACAACATAAGGCAAGAGCAAATCCACCGCCATAGCAAACACCCTTAATATGAGCAATCACAGGAATCTTCAAATTTTTTAACAGCTTCATAGCACGTACTACCGCATTATCGTATAACTCCTTCTTATCTCCTGATCTCAGATCGGAAAATTCGGAAATATCAGCTCCGGAAGAAAAATCTTCACCTTCACCGACAAGGATAAGGACACGAACCTCATTATCATCATTAATACTGATCATATAATCAGCTATATCTAGCCACATCTGATAGGAGATGGCATTCTTTTTTCCGGGGTTTGAAATGCACAATGTCGATACGTTATTTTCTTTCTGTACTATAATCTTACCACTCATAGGCTTTCACCCTTTAACAATATTAGCTCCTCAGATGTTAATTCCCGATAGTCTCCTATAGCCAGTTCCGGGTCAAGGCGCAGACTCCCTATTTGTATTCTCTTGAGATATTGCACTTCTTGGCCGGCTGCTTTTATCATTCTTTTAACCTGATGGAATTTACCTTCAGAAATAGTCATTAGCAATTCACTTTTCAAAGGAGTTTCGCCAACTATCTCCAGCTTAGCCGGCTTTGTCTGATAACCATCATCAAGCATTATTCCCTCTTGTATTAACGCTATTTTTTCTTTATTTAGCTTCCCACTAATTTCCAGATAGTATATTTTATCTACATGCTTTTTTGGATTCAAAAGATTATGCGCTAACTGCCCATCATCGGTTAATAAAAGCAGGCCTTCTGTATCTTTATCCAGTCGGCCAGCAGGGAAAAGATTCTTTCTGGGAAACCTTTCAGAAACATATGCAATAACCGTAGGGTCACGCTCATCGGTTACGGCAGAAACAAGTCCGGCGGGTTTGTTGAGCATCAGATACAGAAACTCTTTATGGTGAATCTCTTTATTATCAAAAATAATCGCATCGCTATCCGTATCTATAATTTTCCCCGGATCTTTTATTACTTCATCATTAATTAATACACCATTTTTCCGGATCTTTTTTTTGCAGTCATTCCTGCTTTCTCCTGATTCTTTACTTATAAGTTTATCGATTCTCATCTTAGGCATCTCTTATTCCATCCTTCTAAGATTTTTTGGATAATAATTTTTTAATTTAGTGCCATCTTTTTTCACCCAGCCCAAAGGAAAACCTTCAACTGCCAGAACCGTCCAGCCTTTTTCTGAATAATCGTAAAGAACTGTTTCTCCTTTACGGTATGCGGATACTTCTCCTGCATCAGCATTAAAAGAAACTGATCGTTTAAAAGCTTTTAGAGGTAGACCCAATGCAAGATCAACGGAGGGTTCAAAACGATGCTTCTTACATTCTCCAATAAACCAACCGGGTCTTATCGGCGGGGATTTTTCAAAATCAATATCTGTTGTTGGCAGCAAGTACATTTTGCCTTCTTTTTCAATAATCCGGTCTTTTCTAAAAAAGTCTTGGTATTCTTTGGTTATCGAATCATTTAAAAATGAATTCAATAACTCTATCTTAACTTTTGGGATCTTCGCTTTCATAGTTTGTTTTTGGGGGGTACCGGAAACAGAAAACACACTAACAAACTGGCCTTCTCCTCTTTTGGTATGAGGCCAGATCCTTTCAGAAGAAAGAAAATTCACCTCTGCTCTTTCCTTAAGCCACTTTACATTATCCTCATTTTCAATTTTATTAAAGGTACAAGTTGAATAGACTAATACACCCTTTTCAGAAAGCATCTCTAAAGCCGCATCGAGAATGTCTCTTTGCATCATTTGACATGAAGATACCGAGTACAAACCTAGTTTATCAATGGCTCCCGGATCTCTTCTGAACATGCCTTCTCCGGAGCATGGTGCATCTATTAAAATATGAGAAAAGTACCCTTTAAAAGTTTTTAAAAGTGTTTCAGGTTTTCTGTTATAAATGACGGCATTGGTAACGCCCATTTTTGTCATATTAGCTAGCAATGGCATAACTCTTTTGGGGCTGTTATCATTAACGACAAGACACCCTTCATTGTTCATCAATTCTGCTAGTTGCGTACTTTTACCACCCGGAGCCGCACAAAGGTCAAGAATCTTATTTTCTGATGAGTTTTCTAAAGGCATTTTATTTACAGGAAACATTGCGCTGGGCTCCTGCAGATAATACAATCCCGCATCATAATATGGATGTTTTCCCGGTTTATCCTCTTTGTTTTCGAGATAGAACCCATTATCCGTCCAGGGTATAGGACTAAGCTCAAATGGAGAAATCTTTAGAAACTCTTCTGCACTTATTTTAAGCGTATTGACCCGCAGGCCTGAAACAGGAGGTTCATCAAAAGACTCAATAAATGATGTTATTTCCTCTTCTTTAAGAAGATCACTCACACCATCTTTTATATACTGTGAAATTTTTTCGGATAATTTCAAATTTGCACGCTTCCTTTCATAAAGTGAAACTATATCTATTATCTTACTATTTTCATTTTTTTATTGCAAACCACTACAGGATAGCATAATATTATGATATTGTGATAAAATAACCATTTAATAAGAGGAGTGTATAGATTGGCTTTGAAATGCGGAATTGTTGGCTTACCTAATGTTGGCAAGTCAACCCTATTTAATGCAATTACGCAGGCAGGTGCAGAATCAGCAAATTATCCATTTTGCACGATCGACCCAAACGTAGGGATCGTTAATGTTCCTGATCAGCGACTAGAAAAACTAACTGAAATTATCAAACCAAAAAAAACCATATTTACCACATTTGAATTTGTGGATATTGCAGGATTGGTTGCTGGTGCAAGCCGTGGAGAAGGTCTGGGAAACAAGTTCCTGGCTCATATTCGTGAAGTAGATGCCATTGCTCATGTAGTCAGATGCTTTGAAGATGACGATATCACTCATGTTTCTGGAAAAGTGGATCCGATTAGTGACATAGAAGTTATTAATCTTGAACTGATCTTAGCCGACATGGAGGTTCTTGAAGGCAGGAAAGCCCGACTCAAGAACAAATTGAAAGCCAGTGATAAAGAAGCGCTATTTGAAGGAAATCTTATTGACAGAATTATCAATGATGCTTTAGGTGAAGGCAAAGCTGCCAGCACATTATCTTTTAATGAACCTGAAATGAGTATTATTAAACATTTTAATCTTCTATCAATGAAGCCGGTGATCTATGTGGCAAATGTCTCTGAAGATGAAATTTTAGAAGCGGATTCTAACCCTATGGTTCAACAGGTAAAAGAATACGCTCAAAAAGAAGGGGCAGGCGTGATTCCTGTTTCGGCCAAAATAGAAGCAGAAATTGCAGAACTTTCCCTTGAAGAAAAGAAAGAGTTCTTACAGGAACTTGGCCTTGAATCTTCCGGTCTGGATTTACTCATCAACGCCGCCTATACGCTCCTGGGATTAGAAACGTATCTGACAGCAGGAGAACAGGAAGTACGAGCCTGGACAGTTCGCCGCGGTACCAAAGCACCACAGGCAGCAGGAGTCATCCATAGTGATTTTGAAAGAGGTTTTATCCGGGCTGAAATAGTATCCTACGATGAACTTATTTCAGCGGGATCCTTTGCTAAAGCCAGAGAATTAGGAAAAATGCGCTTAGAAGGAAAAGAGTATGTTGTTAAAGATGGCGATGTCATCCATTTCCGTTTTAATGTCTGAATAAATAAAGGTCTGCTGACTATGTCTGCAGACCTTTTTCTTTGCTTTTTTGATCATCTAATTTCGAATGAAAAATATAGTCTCTTGAATCATCCACCAAATAAAAACCAGCTTTTTGAAAGGCACTGCAAGAGCCTATGTTTTCAGGTTCTACCTGACCAATTAACAACTCGTCTTTATGTTTTTCTTTAGCAATTTTAAGCATTTCGGAACCAAGTCCTTTTCCGCGACATTCTCTACTGATAAT
>SKKY01000038.1 GCA_007123515.1 Clostridia bacterium | reverse complement strand
TTTTTGGCTGATTCTGTCAGAAAAGTATGAGCCAAAATTTGTTATTATGGGTTTTCTAACGGCTCTATTTGGCACAATTTTGTTTTCAAGAGTGATGGTCTTAGCAAAAAATGACAAATCCGAGGAGATTCATGCACTGGATTTTTCGATTATAAAATACATACGATACTGGGTCTGGCTGATCCAGCAGATTTTTATTGCAAATTTCCAGATTGCATACGTTGTTTTGCATCCTCGCCTTCCAATCAATCCTAAAATAGTTTCATTTAAACAAAAAATGAAAAGTCCACTCGCTCATTTAAGTCTTGGTAATTCAATCACTCTGACACCGGGTACACTTACGATTGATATTACTGAAGATGAACATTATGTTATTCACGCTCTTACTGATGATACAGCAGCAGCGCTATATTTTTCCAATAATAAGGGCGAAGTAAGAGAAAAAATAGCGCACCTTTTTAACGAAGAAATTGAAAAGGATGATTTTTAATGGCTAATTTCTTTATTTTTTTTGCAATCGGATTGATAGTAATTATTTGCCTGATGTTATATAGAGTAATCAAAGGGCCCACCGTGTATGACCGTCTTAATGGACTTGGAGTCATAGGATCAACGGTGATTTTGCTTTTAATTACGATTGGTTTTATCGACGAAAGAGCAGATATGTTTGTAGATATTGCCATAGCGTATTCTTTGCTTGGCTTTATAAGTTTGATTGTTATTGCTAAGTACATATCAGAAGAGGAGTTGTAGTAGATGCAAAGCTATATCGCTGTATTTTTTATGTTGCTTGGTTTTTTCTTTGTGATTGTAGCGGCCGTAGGAGTGTTGCGTCTGCCCGATTTTTATACAAGAATGCATGCCTCCGGGAAAAGTGAAACTCTCGGGGTTATGTTGTCATTGCTTGGATTTGCGATTTATAATGGCTTGAATTTAACCTCTTTTAAATTGGTTTTGATTTCTTTGTTTATTCTTCTTGGAAATCCCATAGGCAGTCATGCTATTTCAAGAGCCGCCTTTTATGCCGGCGTTAAGCCCTGGAAAAAGGGGGATATGTAATATGTTTATCCTTAGTTTGATGGTCTTTTTTTTGGTGTTAATTATCATAACAGGAATTGCCGCCTTGGAAATACAGGATTTACTTGGTGCGGTAATTGCCTTTAGTGCGTTTAGTTTTCTGGCTGTTGTGTTATATCTTATCCTCGGCTCTCCGGATGTGGCGTTTACAGAAGCTGCGATTGGTGTTGTTTCAGCGATCTTTTTCATCTTCGCAATTAAAAAGCTCGACAGGTGGTGTGAATAATGAAAAAGTTACAATTATTTTTAATTCTTGCCGTGTTATTTATTTTTATTAATTCATCGGAAAGCTTACCAACCGTTGGGGATCCTAATTCACCGGCGTCAACGCATATTTCACCAAGATACATTGAAATGAGTTATCAGGAGACCGGTTCTAAAAACTTTGTTACCGCTGTTCTCGGAGATTATCGGGCGTTTGATACATTAGGTGAGGTTATCGTTATTTTCACAGCTGGGGTAGCGACAATATTGACATTAAGAACCTATAAAGATAAAGATAAAGAGAAAGATAGCGGAGTAAAAGAAAAATGATATGTATATGGAGATTGATACTATGAAGTCAAAAAAAGATAGTGTAATCGTAAGAACGGCATTTAGGTATGCCATTCCGTTGATCTTTATTTACTCAATTTATGTCTTTACTCACGGTGAGTACAGTCCGGGAGGAGGATTTCAGTCAGGTGGATTTTTGGCTATGGTTGTAGTTCTGTCAAGGCTGGTTGAGGGTGATCAAGCAAAAGTAAATATGACTGGGGATCAGGCTTTTATTTTGTCGGGCTTAGGCGCTTTTTTATTTGCTTTTGCTGGCTGGCTGGCTATTTTTTTTGGCGGAAAATTCTTGGAATATGACGCCTGGATTCCATTTGATATTAGCATGCGGAGTAAACATGAGTGGGGAATTCTTGTTATCGAAATAGGGGTAACAGTATGCGTAATGGCTACGATTATTGTCATTTATGATGCCATAACAAGGAAAGGTGAAGATAATGATTAATTTTCTTTCAACCCTAATATATGGACTGATTGTAGTGATGTTTCTTTTAGGCTTTTACGGAATTATGACTAAAAACAATCTGATCAAAAAGCTGATCGCCATGAATATTATGCAGATCTCAATTATATTTTTTTTCATAACATTAGGCCTAAAGCTTGATGCAACGATTCCTGTTGAATTGCCTGGTGTAGTAAACGTCGACGCATACATTAACCCGCTTCCTCATGCATTAATGTTAACTGCGATTGTCGTTAGCCTCAGTACAACCGGTGTTGCGCTGGCTCTTATGATCCGAATAAAAAATTTTTTAAATACTATTGAAGAGGACGAAATTTTAAGGAGGATGGAGGAATGAGAGATTTCTTTCCGGCCTTTATTGTAATTATACCCATGACCATATCTTTGCTTGCACCGCTGGTGGGGCGCATCTCTAAGGTTTTCCTTCGTTTGCTGACAATGTTCGGATTTTTTCTGTCAGTCATTTTTTCCGCAATTGTTTTACGAGAAACACTGACTGTTGGAAACGTATATTATAATTTTGGAAATTGGGAAGCGCCCTATGGTATAGAATATGTCATAGACCCGCTCGGTGCGACAATAGCAGTCATGGTTTCTTTTATTGCATTACTTATTGTAATTTATTCAAGAGAGTTTTTTAAAGATGAAGGCTGGCTGAAAAATGCTGCTTACTACTCTTTATTTGGTCTTATGGTAACCGGACTATTGGGGATGACAGTCTCTGGTGATGCTTTTAACCTGTATGTCTTTCTGGAGATATCTTCACTTTCAACCTATGCTTTAATTGCTTTAGGTGGTCCGCGGGGAACCGTTGCAGCCTTTAAATATCTCTTAATAGGAACGGTAGGGGCATCGTTATACTTATTTAGTGTTGCGTATCTTTATGGAATAACCGGAACTTTAAATTTTGCCGATATGTCAGAAAGAATCCTTCCTTTGATGGATTCTCCTGCTATGATATTAATCGTTATTTTATTGTTTTTAGGATTAGGGATCAAAATGGCACTGTTCCCACTACATATGTGGCTTCCGGATGCTCATAGTTATGCACCCTATCCTTTGTCGGCTTTTATGTCAGGCGTATTGATTAAAGTGCCGGCCTATGTAATGATCAGATATTATTTCTTTATTTTTGATGTGAACCATGCCGTACTGCAAAATGTATTACAAATAGCAGGAATCCTGGCAGCTATTGGTATTGTTTATGGTTCCGTTATGGCCATTGCTCAGACGGAGTTTAAGAGGATGCTGGCATATTCGAGTGTTGCCGGAATCGGCTATGTTGTTATGGGAATGTCCATGGGAAATGCATACGGGATGATTGGGGCAGTGTTCCACATTTTTAATCATGCTTTTATGAAAGTAGCTTTATTTTTTATAGCTGGAGGAATTAAGCAAAAATTCGATCACATTAAGATTGATGAATTTAAAGGGTTATTAAAAAAAATGCCTGTTTCGATGTATAGCTTTCTTATTCTTGCTTTTTCCATGATTGGTTTGCCTCCAACGGCCGGATTTTTCAGTAAGTGGTATCTGGTTAACGGAGCTTTACAAGAGGGCTTGTGGTTCTTTATTGTTGTGATTGTTGTAAGCAGTGTACTTAATGCCGTTTATTTTTTCAGGATCATTGAGTTTGCGTTTTTAAATAAAGAAGAGAAGGAGCGCAAATGTAAAATTCAGAGCAGATTTGAATTGCCTTTGTCGATGCTGATGCCAATCGTAGTAATGACGCTCTTGGTGTTAGCGTTAGGCATCTTTAACGCTGATTTTGTTTCTGCAATCTTGACTTCAGTGGTACCGGAGGTGATCAAATAATGGATGTTACAGTGAGTATATTACCATATCTTTTTGTACTACCACCTCTTATTGCAGCGATCCTTATTATGATCACTGGTAATAGGAACCCGGACGTCAGGGAGTTTTGGACAATTCTTGCAGGGATCATAAATTTTGGTTTGGTATTTTATGTCTACCGAAGAATTTTAGATGGCCAGATTCTGGAAAGTGTTCATTTTACCATTGTTCCCAATGTTAGTTTCTTTTTAAAAATTGATACGACAGGAATGATTTTTGCCGGTGTTGCATCGTTACTCTGGATTGTCACTTCTTTTTATTCGATTGGTTACATGCGTGCGGCAAACAAAATCAATCAAACGGGCTACTTTGCTTCATTCGCCATGTGTATTTTTGCGGCATTGGGCATTTCATTTGCCGGAAATTTGTTCACATTATTTATTTTCTATGAAGTGTTAACGATTGCTACATATCCGCTGGTTATTCACAATCGTGAGCAGGAACATATAGAAGCAGGCAGAAAGTATTTAGCGTATACATTAATAACCGGTCAGATCTTCTTAGTTGGAATTATCTGGTTGTATCATCTAACAGGCACCACGGATTTTGTTGCGGGTGGTTTTATTCAAAACGTTGATAACCCAACCCCTTTTATAATGATATTTCTATTGATGGTCATCGGAGCCTCAGCAAAGGCAGGCTTAATTCCTTTGCATGGTTGGCTCCCTGCGGCTATGGTGGCGCCCACTCCGGTCAGTGCTTTGCTTCATGCTGTTGCCGTTGTTAAAGCAGGTGCATTTGTACTTGTCAGGATTATTGGTTATGTCTTTGGTTTTGATTTGCTGGCCTCTTTAGGTGTTATTGATTACCTTGCCTGGGCAGCAGCGTTTACCATTATTATCGCTTCTGTCATTGCTATGAGGCAGGATAATTTAAAAAGGCGACTGGCTTTTTCTACGATCGGCCAGTTATCCTATATTATACTTGGGCTTGCTCTGATCAACGAACAGGCTTTTATGGGTGCATTGTTCCATATTGTGGCACATGCTTTTATGAAGATAACATTATTTTTCTGTGCCGGAGCTATTTTTATTAATACAGGCTATAAGTATATCAGTCAGATTCATGGCATCGGAAAGCAGATGCCTATCACAATGGCCATGTTTGGCATTGCCTCATTAGGTATTAGCGGGATGCCGTTTACCGTTGGCTTTATCAGTAAATGGAATCTGGCGTTGGGAGCGATTGCCGGAGGGAATTATTTGTATATTTTTGTCCTGATAGCCAGTGCTATGTTGAGTGCATCGTATTTAGTTACTGTTTTTGTCTTGGCTTTTTATAATAAAAACGAAGAATTTACAGAATTTAGAGAAGTAAGAAAAGATATTTTGATCCCGATATTGATTACGGGTGCTATGAGTATCATACTTGGGATATTCCCTGACGCAGGTCCTCATTTCTATGAGCTGGCCATCCGGTCAGCTGAAATTGTAGCCAATGGAACAGGAGGGTAATTGTTATGGAAGAGAAAAAACTGATCCTTACGTTTAGTGTTTTGGGTTTTTTATCAATCCTTACAGAGATCATCGTCCCGGTTGATTATCATCCGTACTATTGGTGGCATGCATTTATTGGGTTTGATTATATCTTTGGAGCTATCGGAGGAGTCATTTTAATTGTTGTAGCTAAATGGATTCTCTTTCCGATTGTTAAAAGGGATAAGAATATTTATGAAGGGAGCAATGAGGAATGATACTTCATCCAGCTTTAATAATGCTTGGAGCAGGACTTTTGATACCTTTTGTTCCTAATACTCTCAGAAAGGTATTTTTGATACTTGTTCCGGTCGTTGTTCTGTTTGCTTCTTATCAGCTGCAGTACGGGCAAGAACTGACGGTTTCTTTTATTAATAATATGGAACTTATATACCTGAAAGTAGACAGGCTTTCCTGGATATTTATATTTATTCTTGCTATCGTATCATTGACATCAAACCTGTATTCTTACCATGTTACCAGTGGCGTTCAACTCAGTGCACAATTTATTTATGTGGCAAGTTCGATGGGAGTTGTTCTGGCCGGAGACTGGCTGACATTAATTTTCTTCTGGGAAGTCATGGCTGTTTCAAGTACTTTTTTGATATGGGTTTCAAATAATGAAGAGGCAAAAAAGGCAGGTTTTAGGTACTTGCTGGTCCACTTTGTTGGTGGGAATCTTCTTTTGGCCGGTATTTTCATTAAAGTAAGTCAGGGACAGCTCTATATTACTGAGCTGACAGCAAATATGGATTTAGCTTCGATTCTGATTTTGGCAGGGGTGGCTATTAATGCAGCTATTTTTCCATTGCATGCCTGGTTGCCTGATGCCTACCCTAAATCAACCATTACCGGTAGCGTGTTTATGAGTTGCCTGACCACTAAAGTGGCCGTATATTGTTTAATTAGAGTATTTCCCGGACTGGAAATATTGATCTGGGGCGGAGTGATTATGTGTTTGGTAGCCGTAACGTATGCGATGCTTGCTAATGATCTGAGGGTGATTCTCTCTTTTCATATTATTAGTCAGGTAGGATACATGGTTGCTGCGGCAGGACTAGGTTCGGATCTGGCTCTTGATGGTTCTGTTGCGCATGCGTTCTCACATATATTATATAAATCGTTATTATTCATGGGTGCCGGTGCCATTATTTATTCTACGGGGTATAGTAAGCTGACAGATCTTGGCGGGCTTTATAAATTAATTCCCGGGGTGGCAATTCTTTACTTTATAGGATCACTGGCCATCTCAGGGGTACCTTATTTAAATGGATTTACCAGCAAGGCGCTTATTTTGTCAGCATCAAGCATACAACAGTATCCGGCAGTTGAATTACTCTTATATCTTGCAACGATCGGAACGCTGATTTCTACTTGCTTAAAGGTGGTCTTTTACACCTTTACAGGGGAACCAAAAAAAGACTATAAGATTAAAAAAGTTCCGGTACATATGTATGCTGCGATGACAATTACGGCAGCCCTGTGTTTCATCTACGGTGTATTTCCGGATCTGCTCTATAACCGATTGCCATTCGAAGTAAATTATGTTCCGTATACGTTTGATCATGTTATTTCAAAAATACAATTGTTCTTAGCAGCAACATTTATGTTTATTTTATTTATTAGAACGATGGAACCTAAGGATGTTTATCTTGTAGATGCGGATTGGTTTTACAGAAAGCCATTTGTGTATGCAGTGCAATATACAAGTGATATGGTGGTTACGATACAGGAATCTTTAGGAAGCGTATGGTTAAAAGGGATCAATTCAACTGTTCCTTTTTTCAGGAACCCACTTAGAAAACTAAATTTTATTTTTAATGATATGGAAATCCCTGACAATTATGATGCAGATCACTACAGAGTATCAATTGGAATGATCATGACAGTAGTACTAATTGTTTTTGTAGTATCTTTTTTGCACCTGAATATTTAAATGTTTAAGAAGCGTCCGGAATTAATTTTCGGACGCTTCTTTGTTAAATAATAAAAAGAGGAGCTCCTAAGCCTGATGGCCTGGAAGCTCCTTTTTGTGATGCGATTGCATCAAGATTAATTAGTGAATAGCTAATCCCTATAAGTTCACTCAAATAGCAAATAACTAAGAACTAATTAATTGTGCAGTACAACTGCACCGTACGGTGTTCCAATTGTTGTTTCAGACGCTACCATCGTATTGTTTCCAACAATGCCTGATAAAAAGTTGAAAGCAATCAAAGTAGTCACCAAAACAGTACAAACAGTAAGCTTAAACTTAATCATTTGGACTCCTCCTAATTTTTTTTAGGTCTTTGGTGTACTACCTGACTCTTTCGATCCTACAGATTACTAGCCATTTTTATTTAGCCAGCGATGTAGAAACGCGTCGGGCTCTCCTGGAAGCCAACTGTGGATCCCAGGGTAAAAAAAATAGCAAGCAAACGTCTTATAACGTTTACTCGCATCCTGACAAGCGGTAAGGCTTGCCTTTGCAAGATTGTGAACGATACCACTTTTTCAAGCTTACGCATCTGTTCATCTACCTGGTTATCATTATAAGGGTGTATACAGTATTTGTAAACCCCTTATTCATAAAAAAGAAATATTATTTACAAAAAATAATAAGTTGTGAAGATTTCTTATTAAAGGTATAATTTAAGTTGATTAATTATACTGCAGAAAGAATAAAATAAGAAATGGGAAAAAAATGAAAAAAGACTCGATTAAAAATGTCAGTACGATGGCCAAGTATGAAAAGATAGCCTTCGATATTGCGACAAAAATTTTAAAAAGAGAGTACGCAGAGGGACAAAAGCTATACGGAAGATCGACATTGGCCGGAAGTTACAATGTTTCACCGGAGACCATCAGAAGAGCGGTTGCTCTATTACAAAGTATGGGTATCGTTGAGGTGTTACAGGGCAGCGGGATTAATGTTAAAGACCGGGCTGCAGCAAAAAAATATGTACAAAGCTTTAACCACAGGCAAGACTTATTAAGGGCCAGAGAATCTTACCTGCAGCTACTTGAAGAAAAAAGAACCCTCGACAGAAAAATTGAAGAGCAAATGGATAAGGTACTGATGTACAGCTCAAGACTGCTTTCCATACTGCCAAGAGTCGGTGAAATTGTGGTGGAAAAAAACTCTACGCTTGTAGACAAAAGCCTTCAGGATCTGCAGTTTAGAAGAGAAACTGATGCGACCATTATTGCTGTGGAAAGAAAAGGCGATGAAATTTTTTCACCGGATAAAGACTTTATCCTTAAGGAGGGCGATTGCATTATTTTTATTGCCTCTTCTGATAAAACGGATAAAATAGAAAAGTATGTAAACAGCCAAATATTGTAAGAAGGTATCACTGTGAAAACTAAAATTATAACGATTGAAAATATAAATAATGACAGAAGTCAGATTCAGGAAGCTGCTATGATCTTGCAAAACGGGGGAATAGTAGCTTTTCCTACAGAAACGGTTTACGGATTAGGTGCCGATGTCTATAACCCAAAGGCCATTCAGAAAATTTATCAGGCCAAAGGACGACCCGGTGATAATCCGTTAATCGTTCATATTCATAATATTGATCAAATGGCAATGCTGGCTAAAAACATCCCGCCGGAAGCCTACGACCTGGCAAAAGCGTTTTGGCCCGGTCCGCTGACGCTGATCTTAGAAGCTAGTGACAATGTCCCGGAAGCGGTAACAGCCGGCCTTACCACAGTTGCGCTTAGAATGCCCTCTAATCCGGTGGCTTTAAAATTACTAGAAACTGCCGGAGTCCCGATAGCAGCCCCAAGTGCCAACCTATCCGGCCGACCAAGCCCAACCAGGGCTGAGCATGTGATTGAAGACTTAAACGGGAAAGCTGAGGCCATTATCATTTCAGAAAAATCAAAAATCGGAATCGAATCAACGGTGCTGGATCTTTCCGTAAAACCAGCACGAATCCTTCGACCAGGGTCAGTCAGCAGAAAAGAGCTGCATATCTATCTGGCTGTCGGTGAGGAAGAACAGGACAGTGCGATTCATCCAAAGTCTCCGGGCAACAAATACAGACACTATGCTCCTAAGGGTGATTTTTTTATGATTACCGGAAGTAACCGGGAAAAAGCTGAGAAAACAGAAAAGATTTTAAGTGAGCCTGCTGATTCCGAAATAAGAATCATGATGACAAAAGAGTTGCAAAAAGAGCTTTCCCCAGATAAGCAAAAGCATACATCGCTGCTTGTGATTGGCTCCATAAAAGATCCGGAACACATCATAGCAGACTTTTATTCGCATCTTAGAGATCTTGATCAGCAACATATACAAACGATCTATATAGAACAAATTCCGGATGCCCTGATTGGACGGGCTTTTGTTAATAGGGTAGAAAAAGCAACGGGAGGAAAAACAATATGAATAAGATTGTTTTTGTCTGTACAGGAAATACTTGTCGCAGTCCTATGGCAAAAATTATTGCCGAAAATTTAATAGGTTCAATCACTTTTGATTCAGCTGGAATATTTGCAGTCGAAGGAGATCGGATCGCTGCTAATGCCCAACAAGTGCTTGAAGAAGATGATTATACGATTGGAAGTTTTCGCTCAAAGCGTGTGCAAGAAGACCTTGTTATACAGGCTGACCTGATTTTAACCATGACCAAAGAACAAAAAGAAATTATCAAAACATTTTTCACAGGATACAGCCAGAAAGTGTACACATTAAAAGAATATACCGGTTGCGATGAAGGGACCTTAGACATACATGATCCCTTCGGAAAAAGCATGGATGCTTACCGCGAAACCGCTTCAGAAATAAAAGAAGAGATAAAAAGACTACGCAGGAAGCTGGTAAAAAAATATAGAATTGAGTGATGATCTGATGAAAAAAAGCATAACTCAGGAAACAGAAGATGTGTTTAATGATATTATGAAAGTAATGAAACAACCAAGGGGGTCCGTACTGCTTGTTGGCTGCAGTACCAGTGAAGTCACTGGAGCCAGTATCGGAACCGGAGGCAGCCGGGATGCGGCAAAAGAAATGATTACCGTCATGTTCCGCTTTGCCGAAACCTATGGATTTTCCCTGGCCTTTCAGTGCTGCGAACACCTTAATCGCGGGGTGCTGATGGAAAGAACCCTGCAGGAACTAAAACAATTAGAAGAGGTTAACGCCATCCCGACCCGGGTGGCCGGAGGTGCGATGGCAGAGGCTGCCTATGAAATGTTTGAAGATCCTTGTTTAACAGAAGGAATCAAGGCCGACTATGGGATCGATATCGGGTTGACGTTGATCGGAATGAACCTAAAAAAAGTGGCCGTTCCGGTTAGGTTGCCTCATAATAAAATTGGTCAGGCTCTGATCGTGTTTGCTAAAACAAGACCTAAATATGTAGGTGGGGAAAGAGCCACCTACAACCTCAACAAGAAGTAAGCGCTTACAATGGAGATTAACGAATTTTTCGTTTTTCATAGATTTCAATATACCAAGGAGGAACAAAATTGAATTACGTTGAGAATTATGTAAGAAGTGTGGATGCTGAGATTGCTGATATTATTGCTTTAGAGGAGAAAAGACAGATTGAAAAGATTGAGTTGATCGCTTCAGAAAACTTTGTTAGCCATGCCGTAATGGCGACATTAGGTTCAGCACTGACAAACAAGTATGCTGAAGGGTATCCGGGTAAACGTTACTATGGCGGATGTGAATATGTGGATCTGGCAGAAAACCTGGCAAGAGACAGAGCCAAACAGCTTTTTGGATCCGATCATGTAAACGTGCAGCCTCACTCAGGAGCGCAGGCTAATACCGCTGTCTATTTCTCCATGCTAAAGCCTGGCGATAAGATTATGGGTATGGATCTAAGTCACGGAGGCCATCTGACGCATGGAAGTCCGGTTAATATATCAGGATCATACTTTGATATTGTTTCCTATGGTGTAGAAAAAGAAACAGAACAAATTGACTATGAAGTCATCAGACAGATTGCTGTCACAGAAAAACCAAAAATGATTGTGGCTGGCGGAAGCGCATATCCAAGAGCCATTGATTTTAAGAAATTTAAGGACATCGCTGATGAAGTGGGCGCTTACCTGATGGTCGATATGGCTCATATTGCCGGACTGGTTGCTACAGGACTTCATCAAAATCCGGCGCCATACGCTGATTTTGTAACAACTACGACTCATAAAACATTGCGTGGACCAAGGGGTGGTATGATTCTTTGTAAACAAGAATATGCTGCAGCCATTGATAAAGCAATTTTCCCCGGTATCCAGGGCGGGCCGCTGATGCATGTCATTGCGGCTAAAGCGGTTGCTTTTAAAGAGGCGCTGGCTCCGGAATTTACAACCTATCAGCAAAGAGTAATCAAGAACGCTTCCGCATTGGCGAAAGCGCTTGAAGAAAAAGGCTTTAGAATGGTGTCCGGTGGAACCGATAACCATCTGATGTTGGTGGATCTGACTGGACAGGATATCACAGGCAAAGATGCAGAATGTGCGCTGGATGAAGCTAATGTAACGGTTAATAAGAATACGATTCCTTTTGAGACAAAAAGCCCATTTGTGACAAGCGGAGTCAGACTTGGTACACCCGCCTCAACCACCAGGGGAATGAATGAGCAAGAAATGAAAGAGATTGCAGAAATTATCTCTTTGGTGTTAATAGAAAAAAATGAAGACGCGGCAGTAAAAAAAGTGGCAGAACTTACTCAAAAGTTTCCCCTTTTTACTTATTAATGTTGTAGAATATGATAAGATAAAAAAGTGAGGTGGACTATGTCAAACGTTTATGAGCTAAAACATCCTTTGATTCAGCACAAATTAACCTATATCAGGGAAAAAACAACCGGTCCGAAAGAGTTTCGTGAGCTTGTCGAAGAAATAACAATGCTTATGACCTATGAGGTAACCAAAGATTTCCCTCTAAATGAAATTGAAATTGAAACACCGGTTCAAAAAACCCATTCCAAAGTTATTTTCGGCAGAAAAGTGGCATTGGTTCCGATCCTTAGAGCCGGACTGGGTATGGTAGAAGGTATTTTAAAAATGATCCCGGCTGCTAAAGTAGGCCACATCGGTCTGTATCGTGACCCGGATACCTTATTGCCTGTCGAGTACTACTGTAAACTTCCTTCCGATCTTTCCGAAAGAGAAATTCTTATTCTTGACCCGATGCTGGCAACCGGAGGATCGGCTGAAGCAGCAATCCGCTTTATTAAAGAAAAAGGAGCCGGTACCATTAAACTGGTATGTCTCTTAGCGGCACCGGAAGGCATTGCAATGATTCATGAAAAGCACCCGGAGATTGATATTTTTGTAGCTGCCATTGATGAAAAACTAAATGACCATGGCTATATTGTGCCGGGCCTTGGTGATGCCGGAGACAGAATTTTTGGAACACAATAATAAAAGAAAAAGCTGGGATGAATACTTTCTGGAAATTGCAGAGCTGGTATCATCCCGTTCTACTTGTTTACGAAGAAAAGTGGGTGCTGTTCTCGTAAAAGAAAACCATATTCTAAGCACAGGTTATAATGGAGCTCCAAGAGGCATGGAACACTGCCTTGACAGAGGCTGTATCAGGAAACAAAATGGCATTCCCAGCGGGGAGAGACATGAGTTTTGCCGTGGGATTCATGCTGAGCAGAATGCATTGATTCAGGCCGCGGTTCATGGCGTTAGTATTAAAGGGAGCACACTATATTGCACTAATTTCCCCTGTTCTCTTTGTTCAAAGCTGATCATTAACGCCCGGGTCAAAAAAATCATTTTTATAGAAGGATATCCCGATGAATTAGCCAGGGAAATCATAGCGGAATCTTCACTTGAGATTGAGCAGATTAAGCCACAGGCTGAAAAATAACAAGAACATCAAAGATACAGGAGAAAAAGATGAAATATAAAAGCATAGCGCTGCCAAGGTTAAACAACCTTCAGCCAACGATTGAATCGACAGCTTTAAAGCTGATGGAAGAAACCGGTGAACTTGCACAGGCCATCGGAAAATACAGGGGAATGAGCGGAGAAGATAAGGTTTACGAAGAAGCTGAAGTTATGGAAAAGATTTCTGCTGAACTTCTCGATGTCGCACAAACAGCGGTCTCACTGATGTTCGTGCTTGAGGAAGAACATAAAATGGATATTGGAGAAGCCTTAGAAAAGCATGTTCAAAAATTAATCGATAAAGGATACCTCTCTTACCCAAGAAAAACGGAGTAAACTATGACAGATAAGAAAAAAATAATCAGCATATTTGGAACAAGGCCGGAAGCCATAAAAATGGCCCCATTAATTAAAGAGCTCGAAGCACATCCTCTTTTTGAAAGTATTGTCATTGTGACTGCACAACACAGGGAGATGCTTGATCAGGTACTTGAACTCTTTGAGATTATACCGGACTATGATTTAAATATTATGAAACAAAATCAGACGCTTTATGATGTGACCACGGAAGTATTAAGAAAACTCGAAGCGGTTCTCGAAGAGGTTCAGCCAGACATGATCCTTGTTCACGGGGATACGACGACGACTTTTACTGCAGCATTAGCTGCCTATTACAAGCAAATTCCTGTCGCTCATATAGAAGCGGGGTTGCGTTCAGGCGACCTCTATTCGCCATTTCCGGAAGAAGCGAACCGAAAGCTTACGGGCGTATTAACAACGCTGCATTATGCGCCAACGATACAGGCGATGGAAAATCTTATTAACGAAGGGGTTAGTAAGGAAAAGATTTTTGTAACAGGCAATACGGTCATTGATGCACTATTACATACAATAAAAAAACCAGATGATTGTATACATGAAAAAATTAAAAAACGCACTTGTGAATTGTTGGATATTAGTGGTAGAATTATACTTGTGACTGCTCATAGAAGAGAAAATCACGATCAATTTCCTCAAATTTTTAAAGCCATATCTGATATACATGATGAATTCAAAGATGTAAGAATTATTTTTCCAATTCACAAAAACCCAAAAGTAAGAAAGGCAGCAGAGCAATTTCTTGTAAATAAGGAAAGGATAAATCTTATTGAACCTCTTGAATATTATGAATTTTGCGATATTATGAATAAGGCGTACATAGTAATAACGGATTCTGGAGGAATACAGGAAGAAGCCCCGGCTCTTGGAAAGCCCGTTTTGGTTTTAAGAGATAATACAGAAAGACCAGAAGCACTACAAACAGGGACGGTAAAACTTATCGGTACAGAAAGAAAGAGAGTGTATGATAATATTAAACATATCCTGACTGATCAAAAAAGTTATGATCAAATGGCCTTTGCGATAAATCCCTACGGTGATGGAAACGCATCCAAAAGGATTGTAGATCATTTGAAGTATTATTTTGGTCATAACGATACAGTTCCACTTAGCTGGGATTATTCCGGGTCAGAGGAATAATATGAATTATATAGCTATTGCGCTTCATTTTGGAGTTTATACAGCAACGCTTATGTGGCTTGCCTATACAGGCGGGCACTGGCTGGATGAAAGGTATGGTACAGACCCTTACCTTACATTCTTATTGGTTTTAATTGCGATTGTTATGTCTTTTAATAATCTTTTTGAAAAAGTGAAGATTGTTGATAAAATTGAACAACGCAAAAAAGATAAAAAAAATTTATAAAATCTAATTTTTATAGAAAGGGGTGAAAATATTGTTTATTGGAGTTGCCAATGCAGCCAGCGATCCTTTGTTTAGAGTTGCAGGAATAGAAATTAGTGATTATATATTTAGCATGTGGCTAGTCATGATAGTATTGGTTGTAATGGCTGTTGTAGCTACAAAAAGTCTGAAGTGGGAACCGTCCGGATGGCAAAACTTTATGGAAAAAGTGGTAGAATCCTTGCTGGAATTTCTGACAGATCTTATGGGCGAAAAAAATGCAAGAAAATATTTTCCGTACTTAGCTACAGTCTTTTTGTTTATTCTGTTAATGAATTACTCATCATTGCTACCAATGTCAGGGAAACTTCCCTGGTTAACAACCCCAACAACAACATTAAGTGTTACGGTTGGACTGGCGCTTTGTACTTTTTCAGTGACTCACTTTTTTGGGATTAAAGAAAAGGGGCTATCATATTTCAAACATTTTTTTGAGCCATATTGGTTCTTATTCCCATTGATGGTTATTGAGGAATTCGTTAAGCCATTATCATTGTCTCTGCGTCTATTCGGGAATATGTTTGGAGAAAAACTAGTTGCCATGACATTGTTTAGCATGGTGCCGTTAT
The DNA here is from genome assembly GCA_007123515.1 of Clostridia bacterium. GTDB lineage: Bacteria > Bacillota > Peptococcia > Peptococcales > SKKY01 > SKKY01. The sequence goes on along the minus strand of SKKY01000038.1, from coordinate 32,892 downwards.
TTATTCCACTGCCTGCGTATTTCCTTGGGTTGTTGTTTGGTACTATCCAGGCATATGTATTTACGTTATTATCTGCCATTTACATTTCAACTGCAACGGCAGATCATCATTAAAATTAGTTAAAAAAGTATCAGAAAATAATTATTGTTTCTGACAATGAAGGGAGGGGAATTACTGTGGAAAATGGAATGATTGCTATTGCGGCTGCGATTGCTATAGGTTTAAGTACTCTTGGACCAGGACTTGGTCAAGGTAGAGCTGCTGCTGGAGCGATGGAGGCAATGGGTCGTCAGCCTGAGGCTGCTGGTGAAATTCGTACGTCATTAATTCTTGCATTGGCGTTTATGGAAGCCTTAACAATTTTCGGCTTGTTGATTGCTTTTATGTTAGTTGGAAATATGTCTTAATTTTAAATATTTGTAGGCAATTGGGGTGCCCGGTTGCCTACAGAGTATTTCCTTCAATGAAATATAATACTATTGTAGTATTTTTTGATAAAGTGAAACTAAATTTAGGTGGAGTGTTAACTCCATCCGAGTGCCAGTTGAACTAATCCATAAGTAGATGCCCCAAATGCTCCATTTGGTGGCAGTCACTTAGTTTGTTCACCTAGGGATTTAGCGCCACCTATCCCACGCTTTAAGAAGTGCGGTTTTTAGTGGTGGTTAGTGAACGGATAAATTATTTCGCGTAATATAAGAGAGGAGGGTAATGGAATGGTTGAAATTGTACTAACAGATGTGATTTTTGCAATTGTGAATTTCATTGTTCTAATATGGGTGCTAAATAAGTTTTTGCATAAACCTATTTTAAATATGCTGGATCAAAGAAAGACTACAGTTAAGGAAAACTTAAACTCTGCTGAAACATCAAAACAAGAAGCAGAACAATTAAAGGCAGAATATCAGGAACAAATTAAAAAAGCAAAAGAAGAGTCAAGTCAGATTATTTCTGAAGGCATAAAGTTAGCTGAAAAGCAAAAGAATGAAATAGTAGAATCAGCAAAAGTTGAAACGCAAAAAATTAAAGCAGATCTTCAAAGAGAGATTCAGGCAGAAAAAGATAAGGCTATGTCTGAAGTCAGGGAAGTGATTGTCGCAACATCATTAATGGCTGCTGAAAAGATTATTGCAAAAAACCTTGATGCTAAAGATCATGAAAAGATGATTGATGATTTCATTAAAGAGGTAGGCGAAGTGCATTGAAGAATAAAATTATTACGAAAAGATATGCACAAACACTCCTATTAATAGCAGAAGAAAACAATGCGACAGCTGATTTTGTTGAAGGGCTTACTATTATCGAGAATGAAGTTAATATCTCACCAATGGTTCAGTACGCATGGTTTAAAGACCAGTTAACCAGAGAAGAAAAAAAAGCAGTCGTAACAAAATTTCTTGAGAAAAGAATACATCCATTGTTGCTGAATTTTCTGAATTTGTTAGTTGATAAGGGCAGGGAAGAATATTTACTTGAAATTATTAAGGAATTCAGAAATACTGCCAACGAGCAGACAGGTATGCTGGATGTTAAAGTGGGTACTGCATTTGAATTAAGTGATGATGAGAGAGAAAGACTTCGAAATGCATTATCTAAAGTTACTGGCAGAGACGTGCATGTAGAGCATGAGGTTGTCCCTGAAATTATTGGCGGGGTCGTTCTTAAAATTAATGATAAAGTTTTTGACAGCAGTGTCTTAAAAAGACTATCTCTTCTTCAGAGAGAACTAAAAGGGAAGCCTTCTTTTGACGATAACTATTTGAAAAGCTTTGTTAGTAAGCCTGAGGAACCAAAAGATACAACACGTGCAGATCTTGTAGCAGAGGTAAGTTCTTCAATTGAACTGCCGGATGAAAAAGTTAAAAAGATTGAAGCAGTTTTATCTGAAAAAATGGGCAGGTCAATTGTTGTGCATACTAAGATCGATCCTTCTCTTATTGGTGGTTTGACAATAAAAATTGGTGACAAAATAATTGATGGCAGCGTGAAGCAACAATTAAATCTGCTTGAAAAAGATATTTCGAAAGTTTTGGAGAATTGGGGTGAGGGATTAAAATGAGCATACGCCCGGAAGAAATAAATCAAATTATTAAACAAGAGATTGAAAATTATCAAAAAATAGTTGACGTAAGCACAGTTGGAACTGTCATTCAGATTGGTGACGGTATTGCCCGTGTTTATGGCTTAAATGATGCAATGTCGGGTGAGTTACTGGAATTTCCCGAAGAAATCTACGGTATGGCTTTGAACCTGGAAGAAAACAACATTGGTGTTGTTATTTTAGGTCCTTATACTCATATTAAAGAAGGAGACAAGGTTAAGCGTACAGGCAGAATTGTTGAAGTTCCTGCGGGAGAGGCCATGCTCGGCAGAACCGTTAATGCTTTAGGTCAGCCGATTGATGGAAGAGGTCCTATCGTAACTGAAACGTACAGACCTGTTGAAGCGCCTGCTCCTGGTGTTGTATACAGAAAATCAGTTCATGAACCGATGCAAACCGGTATTAAAGCGATTGATTCAATGGTTCCGATTGGCCGAGGCCAGAGAGAGTTAATCATTGGAGATCGTCAGACCGGTAAAACCGCGGTGGCGATAGATACTATCATTAATCAAAAAGGTCAAGATGTTATCTGTATCTATGTTGCGATTGGCCAGAAAAGATCAACCGTGGCAAGTGTAGTTAACACATTAGAAGAAGCTGGTGCAATGGACTACTCGATCGTTGTTGCAGCTACGGCATCAGAACCATCACCATTGCTATATATTGCTCCTTATGCAGGATGCGCGATGGGTGAAGAATTTATGTACAATGGAAAACACGTATTGATTATTTATGATGATCTGTCAAAACAGGCGGTTGCCTATCGTGAACTTTCACTGTTGCTTCGTCGTCCTCCGGGTCGTGAAGCATATCCTGGCGATGTATTCTATCTGCACTCTCGTTTACTTGAAAGAGCTGCAAAGCTAAGTGATGATTTGGGTGCCGGCTCAATGACGGCTTTGCCAATCATTGAGACACAAGCAGGAGACGTTTCTGCCTATATTCCTACAAATGTTATTTCGATCACGGATGGTCAGATATACCTTGAAACAGACCTGTTTAACTCTGGTGTTCGTCCGGCGATAAACGCTGGTCTATCTGTTTCGCGTGTTGGTGGTGCAGCCCAGATTAAAGCAATGAAACAGGTTGCTGGTCCGTTACGTCTTGATCTAGCACAATATAGAGAGTTGGCTGCCTTTGCGCAGTTTGGATCTGACTTAGATGCAGCGACTCAGGCCAGCCTGACAAGAGGTGAAAGAACCGTAGAGATTCTAAAACAGGGTCAGTACGCTCCGATGAACGTTATTGATCAGGTTATTTCGATATTTACAGCGGTTAAGGGTTTCCTTGATAATATCAGCCCGGGTCAGATTAAAGCTTTTGAGGTTGGTTTCTTAGAATTCATTAAGTCAAGCAAATATAAAGAATCTGTTTATGATGCATTGGTTGCCTCTAAGGCATTTAATGATGACATTGAAGCAGAATTAACGAAAGCAATAGAAGAATATAAGGGAACCTTCTGTGCTTAAAAGGCAAAATTAGAAGGTGGTGAATAGTAATTGGCTGCTGAAAAAGATATAAAACGAAGAATCCGAAGTGTCAACAGTACAAAACAAATTACAAAGGCTATGGAAATGGTTGCGGCGTCTAAGCTTAGAAATACACAGCTGGCTGCTCAAAAATCCAAACCTTATGCAATTAAACTAGAAGAACTGTTATCACACTTGGTTGGACAAGTATCAGAAAGCGGGAATCCATTGCTGGAGAAAAGACCCGTAAAAAGCATCTGCTATTATATTATTTCGGCTGATCGTGGTTTGGCCGGAGGATATAACGCAAACCTGTTAAGATTTGCTAAAAATGTTATGGACAGCACAGAGCAGGAATACAGTATTATTACAGTTGGCAGAAAAGCTCGTGAGTTTTTCAAAAAAAGAAAATATCCTATTGTAAAAGAAATTGCCGGGGTGCAAGATTATCCGACTTTTTACGAAGCAGAGGAAATTTCAAAGGAGATCATAAAATCATATTGTGCCTGCCAGTTTGATGAAATCAGAATTATTTATACCGATTTCATCTCTACAGTAAACCATCTGCCATCAAACATGAAGATCCTGCCAATAGATCCGCCAAGCGATGAGGTTGCAAATACGGAATATGTTTTTGAACCTGCGAAAGACCAATTGATGGACAAATTATTACCGATGTATTTTAAAAATCAGGTTTACAGAGCTTTATTACAATCTAAAGCCAGTGAGCATGCTTCAAGAATGACAGCGATGAACAGTGCAACGACAAATGCCGGAGACATGATCTCCGAATTGAATTTACGATATAACAGAGCCCGTCAGGCGGCAATTACTACTGAAATTGCAGAGATTGTCGGCGGTGCAAACGCTTTAAAAGGATAAGTATTCGAAACCTTTTAAAAGGAGGTTAACTAAGTGAAAACAGGTAAGATTATTCAGGTTATAGGACCTGTTGTGGACGTTGAGTTCGAAACTGGGCAGCTGCCTGAGTTAAATAATGCGATCATGATCCGCACAGAAGATCAGGAAGATCAGACAAAGGAATTTAATCTTACGTTCGAAGTTGCGCAGCATTTAGGAAACAACGCTGTTAGAGCCGTTGCGATGCAGTCAACAGAAGGATTAGTAAGAGGAATGAAAGTTATCGATACAGGAAAAGCGATTCTGGTTCCTGTGGGTGATAAAACACTAGGCCGTATCTTCAATGTGGTTGGTGAACCGATTGATGAACAAGGTGAAGCAGGTGCGGAAGAGTACTGGCCAATTCACAGAGAAGCTCCAAGTTTTGAAGACCAGGGTAAATCAACAGAAATGCTTGAAACAGGCATAAAAGTTGTTGATTTGCTTGCCCCTTATGCGAAGGGTGGTAAGGTTGGACTATTTGGTGGTGCCGGTGTTGGTAAAACCGTTATTATTATGGAATTAATCAATAACATTGCACAGGAACACGGTGGTTACTCGGTATTTGCGGGTGTTGGAGAACGTACTCGTGAGGGTAACGACTTATGGCATGAAATGAAGGATTCAGGTGTTATCGATAAGGCATCACTGGTATTCGGTCAGATGAACGAACCACCGGGTGCTCGTCAGCGTATTGCTTTGGCCGGACTGACAATTGCGGAATATTTCCGTGATGTTCAAGGCCAGGATGTACTGCTTTTCGTTGATAACATTTACCGTTTCACACAGGCAGGTTCTGAGGTTTCGGCGCTATTGGGTCGTATGCCATCAGCCGTTGGTTATCAGCCAACGCTTGCTACAGAAATGGGTGTTCTTCAGGAACGTATTACATCAACAAACAAAGGATCGATTACATCAGTACAGGCAGTATACGTACCGGCCGATGACTTAACTGACCCGGCTCCGGCAGCGACATTTGCCCATCTTGATGCGACAACAGTTCTTTCCCGTTCGATTGCGGAAAAAGGAATTTACCCAGCGGTAGATCCTCTTGATTCTTCTTCAAGAATCTTAGATCCGTTAGTCCTTGGTGACGAACATTATGAAGTCGCTCGTGGAGTACAGCAAGTACTTCAGAGGTATAAAGATCTGCAGGATATTATAGCCATTCTTGGTATGGACGAGCTATCTGATGAAGACAAGCTGTTGGTGGCCCGTGCACGTAAAATGGAACGTTTCCTTTCTCAGCCATTCCACGTTGCTGAACAGTTTACAGGATTCCCTGGAAAATATGTTTCGGTCAAAGATACGATTATTGGCTTCAAGGAAATTTTAGAAGGCAAACATGATAGTCTTCCTGAGAGTGCCTTTATGTATGTAGGTACGATTGAGGAAGCTGTCGCAAAAGCCAACAAAGGATAAAGGGGTGAATACCCGTGGAAAACAAGCAAATGACTCTGGAAGTTGTAACGCCAGAGAAAACGCAATGCAAAGAAACGATAACGTATATTAACGTTCCAACAGTAGCAGGTTCCATCGGTATTTTATATAATCACGCTCCGATTGTAACCTTAGTTGAAATCGGACGACTAAACTATACACGAAGTGATGGTGAAGAAGTCACTCTAGTTATTACTGAAGGCGTATTAGAACTTCATGATAATAAGATCACTCTGCTGGTTAATGCAGCAGAAACGCCGGAAGACATTGATTCTCAAAGAGCTGCGAAAGCAAAAGAGCGGGCTCTTAGAAGACTTGATCAGAAAACTAGAGATGTTGACTTTGCCAGAGCAGAAGCAGCACTAAAAAGAGCGATGATACGTTTAAAAACCGTAGGTAAAGAATAAATAAGAGCTACCAGGCAAAAATCTGGTAGTTCTTTTTTTATTTACTTTTTGTTTATTTGTCACCATTCTTATCAATCTGATATAATAGGCATGTTACATTGAATGAAGGAGACAAGAGATGGTAAAGAATAAGATATTTATGATATTATCTGCCTTGATTGTGGTGGGTTTATTTTTTGGGATGATCATTTTAACAGACAGACATGCGATAGAAAGTGAGGCCAACCAGGTGGAACTGGTGGTTGGCGCTCAGGATATTGAAACCATGGCTAATGCCAAAGGAACCGTTTTTAAAGAAATGGTTACCGATCTCAAGCAAGCCGGCATTACTACGGCTCTTATCAGAGAAAGAAGCATTGGAGACCTTGACCGAACCGGTGAGATTACCATTATTAATGGGTATAGCTTTATGGAAATCGCCGATTCTTCAGTTGTCGATCCGGATCTGATCAGAAACAGCATTTTTATTGACGTGATTAACGAAGACTATCGCCTTCAGATTGAAGAGAGTCTCCTTTCTAAAAATACAGGCCGGATGATTGAAGCTGGTGGTAAAACGTACTATGAAATTCCGGTTAAAACCAATCCCAGGTATGACACACACTGGGAAATGCTTGATGATACAGGCGTAGGCTTTAACCGCACCCAACTGGCTATACTTAATGAACTTGATATGCTGGTAATTCCACAGATCAGAGCATGGAAAGACTATACCCCGGAGTCGATAGATTTCTTACAAAATGAAATTAACAGAATAGACAATATTAGTATCATTTTGAGTAATGACAGCGAAGTGGTTGGTTTTCCTGGAGCCATCAGCGAAATCCTAGAGGCCATTAATCCGGATCGTGCTTACCCGATTGGCAGCGTTGAGTTTTTCACGCAGAGGGGTCTTTCCACAATGATCCAGAGAAATGATCATTCAGCGGTCAGGGTTCATTCTATTTCAGATAGAGAAATGCGTAACTTCACGGTTAGCCGTGCCATTGAAAGATATTCTTTGGCAGTAGAAGAACGAAATATTCGGGCCGTCTACCTCAAAATGTTTGCGATGGATAACCCAATGCTAGCTGTTGATACCAACATCCAATTTATAGAGGATATGAAAGAAAGAATTGAATCAGAAGGCTTTGAAATCGGACAGGCTTCTGTAATTAAAAAGGAAAGACCGTCATTGTTATCTTATGCGATCATCTTTCTTGCTCTGCCTGCAGCCACAGGCTTACTCTTTATTAGCAGAAATACGCCGCGATTTGGCTACCTGGCTGCGGTTCTGACCGGTCTTTTTATGACCGCTCTTTTATCACAGGGCTTCTTATTTACCACCAAGGTAATCGCCCTGCTTTTTGCCCTTATTTTCCCGGTACTGGCGTTTAGTCTGTTTTTTAAGTACCGCAAAGAATGGAACAAGCAAGGTTTCATAAAAGCATTGCAGACAACAACCGGAGTTTTTTTAGTGACCTTTACCGGATCACTGATGATGGCTTCGTTACTAAGCTATACACCCTTTTTGATAAAAATAGATCAATTTACCGGTGTAAAAATCGCACACATTATTCCGCTTGGACTGGTTCCTTTCCTCCTGCTTTTCTGGCACAAAGACGGTGCAAAAGATATCTGGGAATTAATAAACAAGGCGATTACTTACAAAATAGCCCTACTTGGAGGCCTAGGTTTGATCCTTGTTGCCTACTACCTGTTGCGTACCGGTAATGAAGGCACTGGAATGGTGCTGGGCATTGAAGATAGACTCCGTCAGGGACTCAATCAATCGCTGGGCATTCGCCCGAGAACCAAAGAGTTTTTTATTGGGTATCCGTTTCTGATGCTTTTGGCATACCTTGGCTTAAACCGTTTTAGCTGGCCTTTACTGTTCCCGGCGATTATCGGTCAAATTTCATTAATTAACACCTACGCCCACTTGCATACACCAATAATGGTCTCCGTGCAAAGAAGCCTTTTAGGCCTGGTGATCGGTGTCATTTTGGGTATCTTTCTGATTATTGCCTGGGAAATAGCGGAGCGGATATATAAGCGGTATCTCGAAAAACACCTGTCCTTTATCACAGGACATGAACAGGAGCCTTTATGAAAAAGATAGTCATCAGCGGCTACTATGGCTTTGATAATATCGGGGATGAATTGGTGTTACAGGAAATCATACGACAGATTAGACAATTGCATGCTCCTGTTGAACTAACCATCCTTTCGGCTGATCCTGAAACGACGGAAAAAAAATATCAGGTTAAAGCGGTCAATCGTTGGAGCCTTCTACAAGTACTAAAGGCAGTGGCAGGATCAGATATTCTCATTTCCGGAGGGGGCAGCCTTCTTCAGGACACCACCAGTAAAAACGGGATTCTTTACTATCTGGGCATTATTTTTTCAGGTCAGATCTTTTCCAAAAAAGTCATGATTCTATCCCAGGGTATTGGCCCGGTAAGCCATAAGCGCAACAGAAATCTTGTTCGCAGACTGCTTTCTAAAGTTGATTATCTTAGTGTCCGGGACAAAGAATCCATGACTTGCCTTAAAGAGATGGGCATAAAAAGAGAGATTGTACTTTCTGCGGATCCGGTCTTTCTTCTGGAAAAAAAGGAATCAGGGACAGAAGCATTATGGCAGGAATTAGAGATCGATCCGGATAAGAAGCTGATTATAATTGCGCTTCGGCAATGGGATCATGACCCTGAAGTCGTGGCTGCTGTGGAAACCTTTAGCCGTACTTTTTCCGAAGAAGACTATCAGGTTCGTTATGCAGCGATGCATCATCCTCAGGATCTTGATTTTTTAAAAGAGTATGTTGAACCGAAAAAGCTGATCAACAGAAAAATAAATGAAGAAGAGATGGTGTCTCTGATTGCCGGCAGTGAGATTGTGATTGGAATGAGACTGCATGCATTAATCATTGCGGCCTCACAGGAAAAAGATTTTCTGGCCATTTCCTACGATCCAAAAGTAACCGTGCTTGATAAAGAATGCTATGGTGATGAGATACTCATAACTACCGCTAATTGTAATGCAGGGTTGTTGCAGCGTAAATATGAGAAAATAAAGAAGCAGCCTGTCTCTTTGTCAGAAAGTAAACAAAGAGCCAGCCTGCCGTTTGCATATTCAGATACGATTGTTTAATTAATAAGCTCGACGGACAGATCCGGAACAATGGCAGCTTCAAAGGTTCTTTCCCAGGGCAGATAAATATCACCTGAGACCTGATGGATTCTAAAACTTTGCCCGAACCGATAATACTCACCGGGAAAGCTGTTGTTAATAACATCCGATTTTTGTGTAAATAGGTTAGCAAGGTAACGGTTGGCCATAAGAGTGTCGGTAATTCGGGTCGTATCCTGGCCTTGATCTCTTAGAAAAAGATTCAGTTTATCGCGAAGCTGACTTTGGTAAAGGTAATCATCAGCATAATGGATATACTGTAGCATATAGTAGTTCGCAAGCATTTTTTCCCGCTGCTCCGGTGGGTAAGTGGCCAGAGTCCGGTTCAGGTAATCATGGATCACAAAGTTAGCTAGTTCTGTGCCGATGGCATTCCCTACGGTATTCCATCCGGAGTAGCCGTCAATCCGGTTGATAAAAGTGAAAGTCTCAAAGAGTCTGGCATCTGCCCGGTTAATATAGGCTGTATCGATCAGACTCAAATACTTTGCCTGACGGTGTATTTCCAGATTTTTTAGTGTTTGTTCCCCGAAATCCCGGTCGTTATGAATTATCGTGATGTTGTCGGATTCCTTATCGGGGGTGAGGGATAAAAACGTAAGCATCTGAGCCATTCTCTCTGAAGTTGAAAACGCTTCAAAGGTTTTTATTGCATCGCTTGCCTCAGGATGGGTGTATACCAGGTTAAGGTTAAGTGGATGATGATCACTTTCTTCCCGCAGAAAACGGGCCAATACTAATTTTGTCAATTCATCAGCACCGGGCTGAACAACAATCTGTGGATGATCATAACCAAGATATTTATGAATGTACTGGTTATTAATGCTTTCGGGATGCGTATCATCCTGACCGATAATAAAGAGATCGATGGCTTCTTCCTCAACAAGCGCTTTCATTCGTTCCACAATCTGATCGGACCCCTCATAAATGGACATATACTCCCGGATAATCTCCGGTGGAGCATGGTTTTTCGCAACCGTTTCCTCAGCTAAGGATAGTTGGCCGTACTGTGCAGAGAAGGCAAGAAGCTCAGAAGCATACTTCCACAACTCAGTAAACTGACTGGGCAACACTCTGGGGACAACGCTTATCACTGCCACTTGTTTGTTTTGGCTGCGAGCCTCTTTTAAAAACAGCTCAAATTCATCAAGCTTCTCTTCCAGATTATCATAGGAACGCGGATCTCTCGAAGCAATCAGACCGCCATTTAGCAATTGGTTGGTATAAATAAGATATGTATCATTTTCTGATAGAGAGTCATATAAAAACTCATATAATTTTTCAGGATTGGACGGATCCGTATAGTGATCAAGTCCTTCATGGGGAAGCGTTATGGTTTTACCAATAGCACCGCATACATAAAAGATATAATCAGTGTTACAGGGTCTTGAGTCAAGAGGAATCAGTGCAACATGGGATGCAGGCATCTCGCTTTTGCTTTGCAAAGGTAAAAATAGAAAAAAAAGGGTAAAAATAACTGGGACAAGTAATAGTATGTGTATTTTTCTCATGGTGTAATCCTCACTTAGATCGTTTTTGCACATTTTATCACAGAAAATGAAAAAAAACTAACTTGACGGATGTCAATAAATCATGAATACTATTAAGAGTATGGAAAAATGTGTACGTTTATAAACATGGCTATTTAGGAGAGATATTTGTTGGAAAAAATTATTATACATGGCGGAAAGCCTTTAAATGGTAAAGTAAAAATTAGCGGTTCAAAAAACGCAGTGCTGCCTATTATCGTTGCTTCTATCCTGGCAGAAGGGGAATCAGTAATTTATGATGTTCCGGATTTAACGGATGTTCATATTTTAAAAGATATCCTAAAAGAATTAGGTGCAAAAATTACATTTGAAAATAACGTTTTCAGGATTGATACCCGAGATGTAAATTGTTGGGAAGCTTCCTATGAAAACATAAATAAAATGAGAGCTTCGGTCCTTGTTATGGGGCCCCTCCTTGCAAAATTCAATAAGGCCCGGGTAGCTATGCCGGGAGGTTGTGCGATCGGAACAAGACCGATCGATCTGCATTTGAAGGGTTTTGAATCTCTGGGAGCAAAGATATCCCTGGAGCAGGGCTTTGTCAGTGCCATCAGCGAGGAAAGATTGCATGGCGGAAAAATCTATCTTGATTTTCCAAGTGTCGGAGCCACAGAGAACATTATGATGGCCGCAACACTTGCAGAAGGAACAACGGTGATTGAAAATGCAGCCGAGGAACCGGAGATTGTTGATTTGGCGAACTTTTTAAATGCAATGGGCGCTTCAGTTAAGGGTGCCGGAACCAATGTGATTAAGATTATCGGAACAGATAAACTGCACGGAGCAGAGCATACGGTAATTCCCGATCGCATAGAGGCCGGGACGTATCTGATTGCCGGCGCTGTTATTGGTGGGAATCTGGTGATTGAAAATGTGATATCCCACCATATTAAGCCTGTGATCGCTAAGCTTCGTGACTGTGGTGTGGATATTGAAGAACTAGACAGCAGTCTGATTGTCAGAAACGCCGGAAACTTTAAGGCCACGGATATAAAAACCATGCCTTATCCGGGATTTCCTACGGATATGCAGTCGGTGTTTTCCGTGCTGATGTGCTTAGCAAAAGGAACCAGCATTATTACAGAAACGGTATTTGAAAATCGCTTTATGCATTTTGATGAGCTTAAAAGAATGGGAGCCGTTATTAAAATTGAAGGAAAAAGTGCAGTCATAGAGGGTGTACCCTCCTTATCGGGCTGTCAGGTCAAAGCAACGGATCTGAGAGCGGGTGCTGCCTTAATTATTGCCGGACTGACTTGTGAAGGAAAGACTGAAGTTCTTGATGTCTACCATGTTTTCCGGGGATACGAAAATATTATTGACAAATTGCAGGGCCTCGGAGCAGATATTCGTTTAGAGGTCTAGTGGTCAAAGAACAAAAGGTACTATTAAGAGAATGGAGTGAGAAACTTGGTAAAAATGGGAGAAGACATTGGTATAGATCTTGGTACTGCCACCGTTTTGGTTTATGTAAAAGGCAAAGGGGTAGTGTTACAGGAACCTTCGGTAGTTGCAATTGACTCTTTTACAGATAAAGTGCTTGCCGTTGGCGAGGAAGCAAGACAAATGATCGGAAGAACACCGGGCAACATCATTGCCATCAGACCGCTGCGTGAAGGTGTAATTGCCGATTATGATATAACGGAAAAAATGCTTAAATATTTTTTAAAAAAAGCATTGGAAACCAATAGATTTTTCAAACCAAGAATTATGATTTGTATTCCTTCGGGCGTTACCGGAGTCGAGGAACGTGCTGTTAAGCAGGCGGCACTGTCTGCCGGAGCCAAGCAGGCTTTTTTGATTGAAGAGCCAGTGGCGGCAGCCTTAGGCGCCGGTGTGGATATTTCACAGCCAAGCGGTTCGATGGTTGTTGATATCGGCGGCGGCACCACTGATGTGGCCGTGCTGTCTTTGGGCGGTGTCGTGTATTCTAACTCCGTTAGAATCGGTGGCGATAAGTTTGATGAAGCGATCATTAAATATGTAAGAAGAAAACACAATGTATTGATCGGAGAACGATCAGCAGAAGATGTTAAAATTATGATCGGGTCGGGATATCCATCACTTCGTCCGGGCGAAACGGCAGAAGTGCGCGGTCGTGACCTGGTTACGGGATTGCCAAGAACCATCAGCTTAACCATCGAAGAAGTTCATGAGGCGATTATGGAGCCTCTTGAGGCCATTATTGCCGTGACTAAAGATGTACTGGAAAAAACTCCGCCGGAATTAGCCGGGGATATTATTAACAAAGGGGTTATCTTAACCGGAGGCGGAGCGCTGATCCACGGATTAGACATTCTGATTTCTGAAAGAACCGGATTGCATGTTTATATTCCGGAAGATGCCATCTCCTGTGTAGCGATTGGTACAGGATTTGCCTTAGAAAACATTGATAAAATCGCTTATAACAACAAACCACAAAGCTAAAATGAATCAGCAGACTGATTTGAAAAAGGGTGATAACCATGAACAAAGAAAAGCTCTTCAGGGTTCTTGGTGATAATCAGAGTCATCGGTCCTATCATTTACAGAAAAAAACATATGCTTCTGGGGAGACTGTTGCCAAAGAGAATAATCAGCAGGAAAATATACTTTTTTTAACCAGTGATCCGGATGTTTTGTATGTGCCAGCTTATGCAGCTGCTTTTGCTTTTGATACAGAAACCACGGTATTTGAATTGTCATTACCGGGAAAATCAAAATCGATGCCGCAGCCAGATAATCCGGCATCTCCGTTCTATCTGACAGGAGATGCCTGTTTTTATAACTTTATGGCCCGCAAAATAAAAGTGAATGAAACGATATCGTTTTATCATAAAAAGGGAACCGACTTTTTATGGCTCTTGTCCGGAAATATTACACTCGAAGCTGATGGACAACAGCAGAAAATGGAAAAAAATCAGCTGGTATTGATTGAAAAAAATGATACAGCCTACGAAATTGCCGGAAATGGTGAAATATTTTTATTGAAACTGTAATTTAGTATTGTTGTATACATGTATACAAGGTATACTCTAATATCAGAAGCTAAAGGGCCTGGCCCAAAAAATGATAAGAGGTGTATTTGATAATGAGCATAAAAAACCGGAAAGTGGGTATCATGGATACGACCTTGCGTGATGGGCACCAGTCCTTACTGGCAACTAGAATGCGAACAGAGGACATGTTACCAATTGCGGAGAAAATGGATCAGATGGGTTTTTATTCCCTTGAGGTGTGGGGTGGAGCTACCTTTGATACGTCAATGCGCTTTTTAAATGAAAATCCCTGGGAAAGATTACGGACGCTTAGAAAAGCGTTTAAAAATACAAAACTGCAAATGCTTTTGCGTGGTCAGAATTTGGTCGGCTACAAGCATTATGCTGATGATGTAGTAGAAGCCTTTATTGCTGAGTCTGCTAAAAACGGGATCGACATTTTCAGAATTTTCGATGCGTTGAACGATATCCGAAATGTTAAAAAATCGATAGAAGAAGTAAAAAAGCATGGCAAACATGCACAGGTGGCGATCAGCTATACGACCGGCGCGGCTTATACTTTGAAATACTATACCGATATCGGTAAAAAAGTAAAAGAGATGGGCGCGGATTCTATTTGTATTAAGGATATGGCCGGAATCATGACACCGTACTTTGCTTATGACCTTGTTAGTGCATTAAAGGACAAAGTAGGTCTTCCGGTACAGATGCATACACACTATACCAGTGGTATGGGAGGGATGATGTACCTGAAGGCGATTGAAGCCGGTGCTGATGTGATCGACTGTGCCAACTCTGCGCTGGCATTAGGTACCAGTCAACCGGCCACAGAAACCATGGTCGCTATTTTAAATGATGCCGGTGCTGATACAGGTATCGATTTAGATGAAGTCTCCACGCTGGCTGACTATTTTAAAGAGTTGCGTGCAAAATACAAGAAGTACGATGTATACTGTGAAGCGGTTGATGTTAACGTACTGCGTTATCAGATTCCCGGAGGCATGCTCTCTAACTTCATTACACAGTTAAAAGAACAGGATGCAGCAGATAAGCTTCCTGAGGTTCTAAAAGAAGTCCCAAGGGTTCGTACTGACTTAGGTGAGCCGCCACTGGTAACACCGTCAAGCCAAATTGTTGGTTCTCAGGCGGTCTTAAACGTACTGGCCGGCGAGAGATACAAAATGGTAACGAATGAAGTAAAAGCTTACTTAAAAGGGCAATACGGTAAGCCGGCCGGAAAGATTGATGAGGCTTTTAGAAAATCGATTATCGGTGATGAAAAAGTCATTACAGGCAGACCGGCTGATTTTATTAAGCCGGAAATGGAAGCCGCAAAAAAAGAAATCGGCGACCTGGCCAAAAATCAGGAAGAACTGTTAATGTACATTATGTTCCCTGCGGTAGCTAAAGATTTTCTTGAAGGTAAGATCGTTTGTGAAGATCTGAATGTTTGTGAGGAACCAAAAAAAGAAGAGCCTAAAACCTCACCGGCTCAGGCAGAAGCATCAGAGACGGACTCACAGCAGATTCCTGTATCAAAAGAAACCGGAAATAATATTGTTATAAACTTTAATGCCAATGTGGCTAACTTAAATGTTAATGTGGTTGACGGGAATAATCTTGATTTAACCTTTAGTGACCGTTCGGAAAAGAGATTTGTTCCGGTTGGCACAACCAGACCGCAGCCGGTTCAGAAAAGAATTTTCCCGACATCTGGTGCAGTCTCTTCTTCTGCAGTATCGGCTGAAGATGGGGTAACCACATCACTTCCCGGAAAAATCACGAAGGTCTTCCGTAAAGTTGGAAATGTGATCAGTAAGGGCGAGGTTATGTTTATTGTAGAGTCGATGAAAATGGAAAATGAAGTAACCGCAAAAAAAGACGGAACCATTACTAAAATTAATGTATCAGAAGGCGATGCTGTAAAAAGCGGTGACATTCTCGCCGTTATTGAATAGACAAGTAAAAAGATCAAACGTAACTCCCAGCTAAAGGCAGCTGGGAGTTTTTTTAAAAATTTTTTACTTTTACTAAAGAAATTGCTATTTAAAACGATTAAGACTGTAGTGAAAAAATAGATGAGAGTCACAAAGGAGACAGACCATTGCTAAGAGGATTATATGCAGCCGGAACCGGGCTTACCAGTTTACTGCAAAAGCAGGAAATAGAAACCAATAACATGGCCAATGCCGAGACGACAGGCTATAAAAGACAGGAAACGGTGATGAAGAGTTTCCGTGAAGTGCTGCTAAATGAAATAGACTATAAAGATTTATCCATGACCCGAAAGAACATTGGTACCATGAGTCGGGGTGTTATGGTGGATGATGTGGTAACGATTTATGAGCAGGGCATCATTGCAGCTTCGGAAAGAGACCTTGATCTTGCTATTGACGGAGAAGGTTATTTTACCATAAGAGATGCTGAGGGTCAGGAGTACCATACCAGAGACGGCGGATTCAAATTAAATTTCGAAGGAATTTTAGTGAATAACAACGGTCTTGAAGTGATGGGCGAAAATGGCCCGATTGCCCTTCAGGGTACGACAGTCTCCATCGAGCAAGACGGAGACGTTTTCCTGGATGGTGAGTTTGTGGACAGGTTGCAGCTAGTAAATCTAGAAGATCCTGTAAAAGTGGGATCAAACCGATTTCTCCCAACAGAGGGCAATGAACCCGTTCCCTTTGACAATACGACAGGACGTGTGGTTCAGGGATTCCTAGAGCAGTCCAATGCCAATGTGGTTGATTCTATGACCCGGTTTATTTCGCTGACCAGAGCCTATGAAATGAACCAGCGTATGATACAGACGTATGATACAACCCTTGAAAAAGCGATAAACGAAGTAGGAAGAGCATAACGTCCCGGATCGGACATACTATAGATAAAGATGGAGGAATCATCATATGATCAGAGCACTTAGTATTGCAGGCTCGGGGATGAAGACCCAGCAGATGCAGTTAGACACGATTGCCAATAACTTAGCAAACGTTAATACCACAGGATTTAAGAAAAATGTAGTGGAATTCCAGGACATGCTGTATCAGAGAATGCAGGTGGCGACAAGAGAAAAGCCGGTTAATATTGAAGTCGGAACCGGCGCAAAGCTGTCTTCAACCATGGTTGATTTTGCACAGGGTATTTTAGAAGCGGTTGAAAATCCATTTGCGATGGCCATTGAAGGCCGCGGATTTTATAATGTGCAGCAATTTAATGGTGAAGTCGGTTATTCAAGAAACGGATCATTTAATCTAAATGCTGAAAATGTGCTGGTTACAGCGGAGGGTTTTAAAGTACTTGATATCGACGGAGCAGAAATTCAGCTTCCGGATCAGTACGAAGAAATCCAGGTTAATGAAAGAGGAGAAATCTTTGCGATCGAAGTCGGAGGAGAAATGACTTCATTAGGGACACTGGCGCTGACCACATTCCCTAATCCGGGTGGATTAGAGAAAAAAGGCGGAAGTGTCTATATGCCTTCCCAGGCATCCGGTGAGCCAATCGACGGAGAAGCCGGAGAAGAAGGCTTTGGACTTATCAGACAGAGGTTTTTAGAAAGATCGAATGTGCAGATTGTCGATGAAATGATCAAAATGATTACTTCACAAAGAGCCTATGAAATCAGCACAAAAATGATTCAGGCTTCTGATGATATTTTGCAGATGACAAATAATCTTAAAAGATAAGGCAGGTAGCTAATGGATATTAGAGAGATTACAGGCGGGAAACCCCTGATGGCTCCGGCTAAAACCAAAACAGCAGAACCCGATGCCGCTGAGTTTTCTAAGATTCTTGATCAGAAGATTGAGGATGATAAAAAGCTGATGGAAGCCTGCAAAATGCTGGAGAGCTTTTTTATTAAAGAGATTCTTAAATCAGCCAATGCGACTTCTTTTTCCTCGGAAGAAGACTTTATGGCACCCGGTCAGTCAGAAGAAATGTTCCGGGATATGCTTCATGATGAATATGCGGGCATGATCAGCAAAGGAAACGGAATCGGACTTGCAGATATGCTGTATCGTCAACTTAAATAGAGACCCTTTTTACAGGATGGTAATCATTTTGATCACCATCCTGTTTTTTCATGTCCTAAATATGGTATGATTATATGGATTAATAAAAGGATGTGGTGCTACATGATGGAAGCGTTAGGGTATAGCCTGATTGCCGGTCTTCTTACCGGTGCCGGAGCTCTCCCGCTTATTTTTATAAGGAATATTTCTCATGCCTGGAAAGACGGACTGATCGGTTTTGCCTCCGGTGTTATGGTGGCCGTATCGTTTTTGGCCCTGCTTACCGAAGCCCTTGAAATCGGGGGTGTATTTCAGATTATTATTGGTTTGATCTTTGGTTTTTTAGTGATTGCCCTGATTGAACGATTGGTTCCTCACCTTGAGCTTGGAGAGCTAGGTGATGCAACCATTAAGGTCAAACGCCGGATGATTTTAATTGTCTCAGCGATTGCACTGCATAATCTGCCGGAAGGATTTGCTGTGGGTGTTAGTTTTGGTTCGGAGATTCCGGGCCTCGGCTTTTTAATTTTTGCGGCCATTGCCTTACACAATATGCCAGAAGGGCTCATTGTGGCGGCTCCGCTTAAAGAAATGGGTCTTCCGGGATGGAAAATTCTTTTAATTACCGCCGCTACTGGACTCACCATGCCGATAGGCACATTGATTGGTTTCTGGATGGTAACCTGGACCGAAGCAGTGCTGGTCTATGGTCTGGCCTTTGCTGCCGGAGCCATGCTTTATGTTGTGTCGCACGAACTGTTACCGGAAAGTCACAGTCATGGATTTAAAAAACAAGCCACCACAGGCTTTATGCTGGGTGTCATTATCATCATCATTATAGAGAATTTGCTCACGTAAAAAGGAATTGACATATGAATCTTAGAGAACTTACGTATCTGTTTATTTTAGCAGCCCTGTGGGGCGCTTCATTTCTATTTGTCAGAATAGCCTCCCCGGCACTGGGCCCGTTTGTTACTATTGAACTTCGGGTTCTGATCGCCGGGTTGGTTCTTTTAGCCTACGCCTTTTTTACCCGAAAAAAAATCAATATACTAAAGCGATGGAGACAGTATCTGATACTCGGTACGATTAATGCAGCGGTTCCCTTCACCCTGATTGCGGTCGCTTCTTTGACACTCACCTCATCATTGGCTTCGATTCTTAATGCGATGACGCCGATCTTCGGTACGATGATCGCATGGTTTAGTCTGAAAGAAGAAATTACCTTAAAAAAAATATTCGGAATGATCGTTGGGTTTACCGGAGTGGTAATTCTGATGGGATGGAGTCCTCTTCAAAGGGAAAAAATTGTTTTTCTCTCAGCTGGCTGTTCTATATTAGCCGCTGTTTTTTATGGGATGGGCAGTGTCTATGTAAAAAAACATTTTAAAGGCGAAAACTTTCTGTCAATCTCGATTGGTCAGCAAATGGCCGCAGCCTTAGTCGTACTACCTACCGTCATGATTCCTGTGTCGGATCGATACATAAATACAGAGGTTATTGTTTCTATCATTGGACTATCCGTCTTTTGCACGGCCTTAGCCTATTTTTTCTATTTCTACCTGATCGAACATGCAGGACCGACCAAAGCCATTACGGTTACCTTTTTAATCCCGTTTTTCGGAGTGCTTTGGGGCATGGTCTTTCTTAATGAACCCATTAGTTTTGGGATGATCATTGGATTACTGACCATCGTAGCCGGTGTTCTGATCATTACTGATGCAAAAATCAAGCAGCTCTTTTAAAGCCAGAGGGGACTGTTTTCAGTAAAGTCGATACAGATCATACAGTAGTAACCATCAGAGGTCAAAACAGCCTTAGAGACAGTAATGCATCTCGTTCCGGTGGCTCTTGACAGATAGGGACAGCTTCTGTAAAAGTCTTTAACGCCATTATGGTTTTGATAATAGTAATCTTTCATAGAATGATCCGTTCCGATCACACCAGGCTGGTAAAAGGGACGGATCTGTTTTTGGTTAATTTCCTTAGAAAAAATAGTTTCTGTCATTTGCAATCCATACTCATCGAGAACATAAATGCATTCGATTCCTTCATAGTCATAAAAGATCCGGTTAATTACCAGAATCAGCTCGTCTTTTTTATGTTTTAAAAAATCGCCGGTGATCAAATCAATGGAGCGATACTGACTGCCACGGATCTCCCGGCGGCTTCGGGTGGCATCTATGATGCTGGCGCGATACTCTTTGGCTAAGTCATTCTTTTTACAAAGGATCTCTTCTGGTTTGATCTCTTTTATGCCGGAGGGTTGTTGGATATGATACCCTTGTAACATGGTTGCGCCAAGATGCAATGCCGCTAAGGCATCGTCTTTATTCTCCACACCTTCCGCAATGATCAGAGATCCGATGCCGTTACCGAGCGTGACCAGTGATTTTAAGATCTCTTTTTTATAAAATTCTTTATGAATATCAGCGATCAGAGAACGGTCGATTTTTAGGATATCCGGTTTTAAAATGGCGATTCGCTCCAGGTTAGAATAGGCCGCGCCAATATCATCTAAAGCGATTGTAAAACCCTGATTTCTGTAAAAGGAAATAAAAGAAATCAGGGAGTCAAGATCCTTTGCCTTCGATTCAACGATTTCGATCACAACCTGGTTTGGCCGCAGGCCGTTCTCGGTGACGCAGCGATAAAGGTGAAGAGAACCAAGAACATCTTTATCGATGATACCGGCATTAAGATTGATAAAAAGGAATGAGTCCCGGTATGCTGAGGTAGAAAAATGCTCAATGGCTTTTTTACGGCAAAGCCGGTCTAAAGCTAACAGGCAGCCCTCTTCTTCTGCGGCTGCAAACATCGCTTCCGGTGTCAGATCATGAAAAGGGGCATTTGCTCTGGCTAAAGCCTCAAAGCCTATGATTTTTTTCTGATCAATGGAAATGACCGGCTGAAAAACAGAGGTTACCGCTTCTTCTTTAATCAACATTGCAATTCGACTCATGGCGCAGATCGCTCCTTCGGTGGTACAAGTAAAAGGGGGACCCATACAATAGCAGGCCCCCTCGCTTCAGATGCATTTTGATACAGTATAGCAAAAAGACAAGACGGAAGATAGAAATATAAGCCTTGTACACAGTATTTTTCAACTAACACTGGCTTTACGCTGACAGCTTGTCTATAATTTAGATAAGAATCATTACAGAAAGAAGAGGGTGCATGATGAAGCAGATGATTACACGCTTATTACACTATAAAAGGATGACGGCCATCGTTGTCTTTTTTTTAATCATGCAGTCAATAGTAGAACTGCTTTTGCCAACACTTTTGGCAGTGATGATTGACCGTGGTGTGGTTAACCAGGACTTATCCTATATTATAAGAATCGGCTTTATCATGCTCGGAATTGCTGCTTTAGGCGGCATCAGTACCGTCATCTCTTCCTACTACTCTGCAAAAATCGGACTCGGTATTTCCTATCAGATCCGGGAAGATCTGTTTAAAAAAGCCACTCGATTTTCTCTTCATGAATTTAATGCTATCGGCACCTCATCACTGATTACCCGAACCACAAATGATGTCATTCAGGTCCAGAATTTCTTAATCTTTGCCTTGCGCATGTTTATCCGGGCTCCAATTATGGCTTTAGGCGGCATTATTCTGGCGATTTCAGTTGATTTGTCATTGTCTTTAGTCTTAGCCGTGGCCGTCATATTTCTGGTGGTGCTCATTATCAGTATTACCCGCAGAACAACCGTACTCTACAAAAAAATGCAGGAACGCATTGATGACTTAAACCTTTTGCTTAGAGAAAGAATTACCGGAATCCGGGTCTTGCGAGCCTTTATCCGTGAGGATGATCAGCTCGATAAATTTAAGGAGAACAATCAGGATCTGACGGAGACAGCGATCACCATTAACCGCATTATGGCGGTTATGATGCCCTCGATGATGCTGATTATGAGTTTTTCAACAGTCGCCATTCTCTGGTTTGGAGCGATGCGGGTAGAGGCCGGAGCCATGATGGTGGGTAACCTGATCGCTTTTATCCAGTATGCGATGCTGATTCTTTTTTCCTTTATCATGATCACCGTTATTTTCATTATGTATCCAAGAGCCAGCGTGTCTGCTGAAAGAATCAATGAAGTCATCGGTCTCGATTTTGAAATCACCGATGCAGAAGAGGCTGCAGACATCGATGCCATCGAAAGCATAGAATATGAACAGGTCTCCTTTCGCTATAGCCCGGAATCGGAAGAAGTGCTTAAAGATGTATCTTTTACCGTTAGCAAAGGGCAAAAAATCGGGATTATTGGCGGAACCGGATCGGGGAAAACCAGCCTTTTGCATCTCCTTTTGCGATTTTATGAGCCTGTTTCCGGCGAGGTGCGCATAAACGGGATTCCCTTACCTGAGATCAGCCAGAAATCCCTGCGGGCTCAAATTGGCTATGTCCCTCAGGATAGCTTTGTCCTAAGCGGAACCATTGCCGATAACATTAGCTTTGCCTGTGAGGCGTTAAGTAAAGAGGAAATGGCCGAGGTTGCCGCTGCAGCCCAATTAGAGTCCTTTATTAACGAACAGGAAAAAGGGTACCAGGCGGAAGTGTATCAAAGCGGAAAAAATCTTTCCGGAGGGCAAAAGCAGCGACTGAATATGGCCAGAGCCTTTGCGAAGAATCCTTCGGTCTATCTTTTCGATGACAGTTTCTCAGCGCTGGACTATAAAACGGACTATCTGATCAGAAAAAAAATACAGGAAGATACCCGGGAAGCAATCGTAATTATGGTGGCTCAGCGAGTAACGACCATTATGGATGCCGATTTGATCCTTGTTTTACATAAAGGGGAAATAGCCGGAGCCGGTACCCATAAAGAGCTGCTTGAAGAATCAAAAATATACCGGGAGATTGTTTACTCTCAGCTGACTGAGGAGGAAGTATCATGAGTCGCAGAAGAAGTCAGCTATCCCCGATGGGTAAAAATTTCGGTCGCGGTCCCCTGGATGGCCCTCCGCCGGAAAAGCCAAAAAATTTCAGGAAAACCGGAAAAAGACTGCTGGGCTACTTGTACCCCTATCGCCTCTTACTGATCTCGGTCAGCATCCTAGCGATATTTAGCAGTATTTTCGGCGTGATCAGCCCAAGGATTATGGGACTGGCCACAACCCGCATCTTTGAAGGCTACTTAGAAATCACTGCCGGCATCCCCGGAGCTTCGCTCGATTTTTCCTATATCGGCCGAATTGTTCTTGTGCTCACGGTGGTCTATCTGTTAAGTGCCGGCTTTACCTATATTATGCAGTATGTACTGGCCGGGTTATCACAGAGGATCATCTACACCATCCGCGAACAGATGAGCACCAAGCTAAAAAGACTGCCGGTTCGCTTTTATGATAATAAGTCGCAGGGGGATTTGCTAAGCCGGGTGGTTAATGATGTCGATACCATCGGCGGAACCCTGCAACAGAGCATTACCCAGTTTATGACATCCATCATCTCGATTATTGGTGTGATTGTGATGATGCTGATCATCAGCCCGCTGTTATCGGTCATCGTTTTGAGTACGCTTGTGCTCAGCGTGATTGGTGCAAAAATGATAGTAACCCGTTCGCAAGGCTACTATAAGGATCAGCAGAGTTATCTTGGAGAATTAAACGGACATACGGAAGAAATGTATACCGGGCATAAGATTGTAAAAGCCTACGGTTATGAAGATGCATCGCTTGAGCGGTTTAAGGAGCTTAACCAAAGCCTTTATGATGCCGGCTGGAAGGCTAACTTTTTATCCGGTCTGATTATGCCGCTGATGGGTTTTATCAACAATCTTGGCTATGTCTTTATCGCCGCATACGGAGCCATTATGATCTCCCAGGGACGAATCCCGATCGGTGATGTACAGGCCTTTATCCAATACACCCGTCAGCTAAGTCATCCGATTGTGCAGGCGGCTAATATTTCCAACATTATCCAGTCAACCGTAGCTGCTGCCGAAAGGATTTTTGAATTCTTAGATGAAGAGGAAGAATCCAAAGAGCAGGAAACAAAAAGCATGTCTCAGAAGAAGGGAAGAATTGAGTTTAATCACCTTACCTTTGGTTACAGCCCGGATCAGCCGGTTATCCGTGACTTCTCACTAACAGTGGAAGAAGGGCAAACCGTTGCGATTGTCGGAGCCACCGGTTCCGGGAAAACAACGCTGGTCAATCTCTTAATGAAATACTATCCGGTGACCAAAGGACAAATTTTAATCGATGATGTGGATATCAATCGCATCAGCCGCTATGAAGTCAGAAAATATTTCGGTATGGTCTTACAGGATACCTGGCTGTTTCAGGGTTCGATCTTTGATAACATTCGCTACGGAAACAAGGAGGCCAGCGAAAAAGAGGTCTATGAAGCCGCAACCATGGCGAACCTCGATGTCTTTGTGCCCTGCCTTCCCGATGGATACGAGACAGAGATTAATGAAGACGGCAATAACATTTCAAAGGGGCAAAAGCAGCTGATTACGATTGCCAGAGCCTTTATCACCAACCCAAGAATTCTGATTCTTGATGAGGCCACCAGTAATGTCGATACCCGTACGGAGATTATGATTCAAAAAGCGACCAGAAAACTGATGGAAGGCCGGACGAATATCATCATTGCCCATCGGATTTCAACCATTAAGGAAGCAGATTTGATTATTGTAATGGATCAGGGCCGGATCATAGAAAAAGGAACGCACCAGGCGCTCCTTTTAAAGAAAGGTCACTACTATGAATTGTATACCAGCCAGTTTACCGTATTAGCCGGATAAGTCTCAGGGGATCAGCAGTTCAATGGCACCGGGCAACACAGAAATGACAGCCGGTGTATGTTGGCCCCGCTCCCCGTCAATGTCTAGTTCAATTTCGCTGCCTTGGCTCTCAATTGTCAGCGACGACACTTTATAATACATCATCGTGCCGCTTTTCGATGGCTGACCGGTAATAATCTTGGAAAAGGTCTCAAGCAGATCTTTTTTCGAACTCTTTTTAATGATCAAAAGATCAAGTGAGCCATCGGAGACATCAGCCTGGGCCACCATGGATTTAAAACCACCCACACTTGGGCTGTTAGACACCAGAAATACAAAGGCATCAACGGCAAAGGGTTCCTGGTCATTAACCGTTACGAGCAGGGGAAAAGACCTGTCAATCTGGTAGGGTAGCTCAAAAGCTCCCTGCAGATAGTAGGCAAACCTTCCGAGAATGGTTTTGGTATCACTGGGGACTTCATGGGCAATATTGGTAAAAGCTCCTCCGCCAACGATGTTGATAAAATAGGTCTCGTTCATTTTACCAACGTCCACCTTTTGTGTCTTATGCTCTAAAATCATATCGAGAAACTTTGTAATATCAGTAGGCAGTTTAAGATGCTCGGAAAAATCATTAACGCTGCCGGCGGCTAAGATCGCCAGCGGGATAGGGTGTCCGGAATCCATCATTCCGTTAACAACCTCATTTACCGTACCATCACCGCCACAAGCAATCAAAAGATCATAGTGATCAGTACAGGCTTTTTTGGTCTCTTCGTAAGCATCGCACTTTTTTTTTGTGGCAAACAAGGAGATCCGGCATTCAATGCTCTCAAGCAGTCTTTGGGCGATCACAAAAATTTTTTCCTGCTGAACCTGCTGCCCTGCTGAAGGGTTATAGATAATTTTAATGGTTTTCATTAGTCAAATCCTTTATGTATGATTTTCCTCTATTATACTAGAGATCACCATCTTAACAATCCGCTTTTTAAAAGAAAAAATAAATGTTTGGAGTGAACGGGATGAGTAAGCTACTGCTTTGTTTTGGAGACAGTCTGACCTATGGCTATGGCGTAAGGCCGCCTAATGTCTGGCATCAGGTGATTGCCCGCAAAAAACGATGGATGATCATTAACCGGGGGCAAAATGGAGACAGCCTTTTAGGGATGAGGCTGCGCATGGAGCACGATCTTTTGCAGACAAAAAAAGATGCCTGTACCTTTATGGCCGGCACGAATGATCTGCTCTCAGGCAGAGTGCCTGCTCAGGTAGCAGCCGATACAGAGAGTCTTTTTGAAACCATAGCAGATAATCAGCCACAAAGCTGCCTGATTATTCCGCCACCGGCTATCGGCTGGATGGCCGAAAGAAGCTGGGATGCCACCGCCGACTATATGCAGTGCAACCTCGGTCTTATGCAGATGGCCGAGAGCCTGTCGTTGCGTTTTCCCGGAAAAGTGGTTAATCTCTTTTCAGGCTTTATGGACCTTGATCAAAAAACCAGGGAGGCCCTGTATCTTGACGGCATCCATCTGACAGAGGAAGGTCATCAGTTTTTTGCAGAGACGCTTCTTTCGGATCCCGCATTTGTGACTATTTGACCATACGGATTGTGTTGTCAGCCAAAGAAAAGGTATGGTATCCTTAACAGCAGAAAAACCAGTGAACCAGTTCGGAAAAAGACATCGACGGAGGTTGGTAACGACTATGGAAAAGCCCGTGTTTCACGAGGTCACATCAGAGGAAAAGGATCTGTTGTACAAGCTCTTTAAAAGCAACTCGTATGCCTACAAAAAAAGATCCCGAACAGAAAAAGTCTATTCATACATAAGAAAACACCTTACCTTCCGGCCAGACAATCAGGCCTCAGGCAAGTAAAAGACCAAGAAGCCCGCAGGGCTTCTTTTTTTGTTCTAAGAGGCCTCGGAATATGGTATGATTATTTATAAGATTCGTTAAATGAGGTAAGAAAAAAGGAGAGACATAGAATGATACTACAAACCGGATATGAAGCAAGAATGGCGATCAGAAAGGAAGACTGGACGGCTCCGACACCGGGATTGGCACCAGGCTATACCCAGGCCAATCTGGTCATTTTACCAAAGGAGTACGCGCTTGACTTTTTTCTTTTTTGCCAGCGTAACCCCAAACCTTGCCCGGTTCTTGATGTAACCGATCCAGGCAGCTTTCAGACCGTGCTGTTTGCTAAGGACGGTGATGTCAGAACCGACATCCCGCGATACAGAATTTACAGAGACGGAGTACTGGAAAAGGAAGTGCTCAATATCAAAGACTACTGGAGGGATGATCTGGTCGCCTTTTTAATTGGCTGCAGTTTTAGCTTTGAAAATGCACTGACAGAGGCCGGCGTCCCGATTCGCCATATCGAAGAGAATGTGAATGTACCGATGTATATCACCAATATTGAAACAATACCCGGAGGTATGTTTTCCGGACCGATGGTAGTCAGCATGAGACCGATTCCTGCAGATCAGGTGGATTTGGCAGTAAAAATAACCGGGATGCTGCCTCAGGTTCACGGAGCACCGGTTCATATTGGCGACCCAAAGGAAATCGGGATTACTGATATTAATAATCCCGATTTCGGAGATGCGGTAACCATCAAAGATGGAGAAGTTCCTGTCTTTTGGGCCTGCGGTGTTACCCCTCAGGCAGCCATTATGAAGGTAAAACCGTCTTTTGTGATTACCCACGCACCCGGCTATATGATGATCGGTGATATTCTTGATAAGGAGTTGATGATCCGATGCTAACCTCTTTACAGCAGATAGAAGTTCTTTTTTCTGAAGATGCCGGGAACCGGGGTATCGGAAAGATTCAACTAGAAGGACAATTCGAACAAGCTTTAACCGATCTTACTAACAGTTCAAAGATTATGATCCTGACCGGATTTGTGATTCGTTCTGCGAACATCGGCGAAACCGACGGGCCATTGGGTGCCTTAAGCATAGCCTGGGCGCTTGAGCGTCAAGGAAAAGAAGTGCAGCTGGTCACCGACCGGTTTTCTTATGATTTGCTAATTGAAGGAAAAAACATCCTCGGCTTATCAGCAGAAATTGTTTGTGTGCCCTACGAGGGTGCGCAAGAGTTCTGTCTCGATCTCTTTGAACGTTTTATGCCCGATCATTTTTTGGCAATAGAAAGACCCGGAAAAGCAGCCAATGGTCATTTTCATTCGATGAGAGCCGAGAAACTGACCGATCTGATTCCGGACACCGACATCTTGATGATTGAGGCTCAGAAAAGAAAAATCAGAACCACCGCCATCGGAGACGGAGGCAATGAGCTGGGTATGGGGAAAATAAAGGACAAGATTAAAGAGCATGTTGCCCACGGCGATCAGATTGCCGCAGAGGTGGCCGCAGATAACCTGCTGTTAACCGGAGTCTCTAATTGGGGTGGGCATGGCATTGCCGCCGGATTATCGGTGATCACCAAAAATTTTGTAATGTATAATGCAGAGATGGAATTATGTCTGTTAGAGGCAATTGTGGCTAAAGGTTCGGTGGACGGATGTACTAGAGAACAAGTAGCCACCGTTGATGGATTATCATTGGAAAAGAACCTAAGTGTCGTAAAGGCCATGAACGAGATTTGCGGAAACGTCGTTATAAAATAATTCAGCATGGAGGAATGAGCTTGAAACAGATTGATTTAAACTGTGACCTTGGAGAAAGTTTCGGATCCTATCTGATCGGACGGGATGAAGAGATTCTTAAGTATGTCAGCTCCGTTAACATTGCCTGTGGTTTTCATGCCGGTGACCCGATGGTCATGGCTAAAACCGTAGAGATGGCTGTTGCCAAAAAGGTAGCAATCGGAGCTCATCCGGGCTATCCTGATCTGCGGGGTTTTGGCAGAAGAAATATGCAGCTAAGTCTGGAAGAAGTAAGAAACGATATGCTCTATCAGATTGGCGCCCTTGATGCCTTTGTCAGAGTCAGCGGAGGAAGGCTTAACCATGTAAAGCCTCATGGAGCTCTATACAATATGGCGGCAAAAGATTATGAGCTGGCCTATGCCTTAGCTAAGACCGTCTATGACTATAATCCTGAGCTAATCTTTGTGGCACTGGCTGGTTCAAAAGCCATTACGGCAGCCAAAGATGCCGGGCTACAAACCGCCGGAGAAGTATTTGCCGACAGGGCCTATGAAGAAGACGGGTCGCTTGTGGCCAGAAGTAAGCCGGGAGCCATGATTCATGATGAGGAACTGGCGATGGCCCGGGTTGAGCAGTTTGTGGAAAAAAAGAGCGTGAGCGCCATCACGGGAAAAGAAATTCCAATAGAACTGCAGACCGTCTGCCTGCACGGAGACAATATACAAGCCGTATTATTTGCTGAAAAAATCAATCAGATGCTGGAGCAAAAAAAGATTCGGATTGCGGCGATCAGTCAGGAGGGAACCTTATCATAATGAAAGAGACCATTGGCTTTCGTCCCCGAGGTGATGATGCCGTGATTATTACCTTTGGAACTGCGATCAATGAAGAGACGAATCAGGCAATCCGCCGGTTTCTTTTTGCCATTGAAAAAAACGGAATCAAAGGCATGATTGAAGCCATTCCAAGCTATACACAACTGACCATTATCTATGATCAGCAGGAATGTTACTACGAGGAAATGCTTGATCAGCTCTATGAAATTCGTAGGCAGCTAACCTCGATTGAGATTCCGGAGGCACAAACCGTAAAGATTCCGGTGGTCTATGGTGGAGAGTTTGGTCCGGATCTAGCGACGGTCGCCAAATATAATGGACTATCGGAAGAAGAGGTGGTAACCATCCACACCTCAGAAAACTACCTGATCTATATGCTTGGCTTTACGCCGGGCTTTCCCTATTTAGGCGGGATGGATCAAAAAATTGCTACCCCAAGGCTGGAGACACCAAGGGAAAAAATATGGGCTGGTTCGGTGGGCATTGCCGGAAACCAGACGGGTATCTATCCGATCGAAAGCCCCGGGGGCTGGCAGATCATTGGGCGTACACCGCTTAAGCTTTTTGACAGAGATCGCAGCCCGGAGATTTTGCTTAAGGCCGGAGACTACATTGCCTTTTATCCGATAAGCGAAAAGGAATATCTCGAAATGGGAGGTACCCTATGAAAACACAAGCCAGTTTGACTGTGAGTCATCCCGGATTTTTTTCGCTGATTCAGGATGGTGGACGAAAAGGCTATCAGGCTTTTGGGGTCCCTGAGTCCGGAGCCATGGACAAAGAAGCAGCGATGATTGCCTCTCTTTTAGCAGGCAATCCTAAAGAAGCGCCTGTGATAGAAGTGACCGTTATGGGACTTGAACTGGAAGTGCACGAGGATCTGACCATCGCGATAACCGGAGGAGATTTAGGTCCGCAAGTGGACGGAATGCCGGTTCCGATGTATCAAACCGTTAAGATACAAACGGGAAGCCGGCTGCGGTTTACCGGTCTGCGCACCGGTGCCAGAGCCTATCTGGCTTTTAGTGGTACCATGAAGGCCGATAACGTGATGGGCAGCTACGCCACCTATACCCGGGGTAATTTCGGAGGACTAGATGGTCGCAAGCTTGAAAAAGGTGATTCGATAGTCATCGAACCAAAAGAGACCGCCTTTAAACGTTTTGATGCCTCTGTCCTTCCCGGTTACGGGCAGACTGAGATCCGGGTGATCCTCTTTAGAGAAGACGAAGCCTTTACCGGTGAGGGTATCCATACGTTCCTAAGTGAACCTTATGACATCAGTAACCAGTCTGACAGAATGGGCTATCGTCTGTCCGGTCCGCTGATTAGCCACCGCGAAGGAGCGGATATGATCTCTTCGGCCATTACCTTTGGAGCGATACAGGTTCCCGGTCACGGCCAACCGATCATTATGATGGCCGATCGTCAGACTGTTGGCGGCTATACCCAGATAGGCCGGGTGATTTCAGCCGATCTCTCCGTGCTGGCCCAAAGCCTTCCGGGTAAGACGCTGACCTTTAAAGAAGTCTCATTACGGGAAGCACAAAACCTCTACAGGCAACGGATGAACCAAATCAACAAAGCCTTTAGCGTTTATGAATAAAGCTTTTCGTGTATTAAAAAGAGAAACGAGGAGGGGGGATTTGTATGAGTAATAATGAAAACTATATGGACATTTATCAAAAATGGCTGGAAAAAAAACATGAAGATACCGAGATCACAGAAGAATTGCGCGCCATCCAAAATGATCCGGATCAAATAAAAGAGGGATTTTATCAGACAATTGCTTTTGGTACCGCTGGTTTACGGGGTATTTTAGGAGCCGGAACCAATCGAATGAACATTTATACCATAAGAAGAGCCGCTCAGGGTTTTGCCCAGGCGATTAATAAGTATGGAGAAGGAGAAAGAAAAGCGGTGATCGCTTTTGATCCTAGAAGAAAGTCAGATCTTTTTTCCAGAGAGTCGGCTAAAATTTTTGCGGCCAACGGGATTAAGACCTATCTTTTTACCGAGGTCACGCCAACCCCCATCTTATCCTATGCGGTCAGAGCCCTGGATTGTACCGGAGGCGTCATGATTACGGCCAGTCACAACCCCAAAAACTATAACGGGTACAAGGTCTACTGGGATGATGGCGCACAGGTCACCGAGGAAAAGGCCGCACAGATCATTAATGAGGTTAACAGCATTAATGATTACCTAGATATCAGTACGGAGTCCTTTGAATCCTATGTGGAAAAAGAAATGATCGTTATGGTCTATGATGAAGTCTATGATAAGTATTACAGCGAATTACAGGCTCTTGACTATATGCAGGAAGGACCAAAGGACATCTCCGTGTTGTTTTCTGCGTTTTATGGTACAGCGGAGAAAGCGGTTGCCAAGGCGATGAAAAACCATCAGTTTGTTAATTATGGAGTGCTTGAAGAACAAAGTCAGCCTAATTCAGAATTCCCCGACCTAGAATATCCTAATCCCGAAGATCCTGGAAGTTTTGCCATGTTGTTGGAAAAAGCAAAAGATACCAACCCGGATCTGTTGATTGCCACCGACCCCGATGGCGACAGGATCGGTACCCAGGTGCTGCATCAGGGCGAGTATGTGGTCTTAACCGGAAACCAGATGGGCATCATTATGGTTGACTATCTGCTAAACCAGCTTCCGGTACCTAAAGAAGGCTATATCGTAAAGACGGTAGTCACTGCTGATCTGAGTGCAAAAATTGCGCAGGAAAAAGGGATTCCTTGCTACGAAGTCTTAACCGGCTTTAAATACATTGCCGAACTAGCTAAGAAACTTGAAAAAGAAGGCAAGGTCTATCTTTTTGGTTACGAGGAAAGCTATGGGTACATGCCAAGGCTCTTTGTCCGCGATAAAGATGCCGTGCAGGCGATTTTACTGCTGTCACAGATTGCCGAGCTGCTTAAAAAAGAGAATAAAACCCTGATAGACCGTCTTTCTGAGATCTATGCAACCTATGGCTACTACTTTGAGGAAAATGTATCAGAAACCTATGAAGGCTTAGCCGGCTTTGAAAAGATGCAGCAGATTATGACCTTTTTACGCGATGATTTCCTTGCCCAAAGTGATCTTCCGGTCATTAAGGTGCAGGACTTTATGGGCTCAACGGAACTTGATGTGGCCACTGATCAACATACCCCGATTGATCTTCCTTCATCTAATGTTCTTAAGTTCTATCTGGAAGATGGTTCATGGGTGGCGGTCAGACCCTCGGGAACGGAACCGAAAATTAAGTACTACTTCTCGGTAATCGGAGAAGATCAGAAAGATGCCGAAGAAAAATTACAGGCATTTAAAAACGAATTTTTCCGTGTGACAGACACTATAAAATAGGGTGGCAAAACGATAAAAAAAGCTTCAAAAGTGATTGCACCGAATTAAAGAGTATGCTATATTTATGAAGTCACTAAATTTGCGAACGGTTCTGTGCAATCACATAATATATAGTAAAAAAAGTGCACAAAGGTATTGACAGCAACAAAGTTACTTGTTAATATATAGAACGTTGCTGAGCACAGTGACAAGGCACATTGAAAATTAAACAGCTGCAAAGAAACGAAAAGAAAGAGTTATAAAAAGCACCAAATTTGTAAAACGCAAGCTATTAGCTTGAACAGGATATTAATGGAGAGTTTGATCCT